>CALEIL010000138.1 GCA_937876435.1 uncultured Bacteroidota bacterium | reverse complement strand
CAAAAAATATTTTAAAAAACATTGATAGCTACTTAAATTTCCGCACACTAGGCATCCACGGTTCTCATCAAAGGGCTACCAGACCTTTGGTCTCGATCATTTCATTGCCGAGATTTCATTCGGTCATGATTCTTCGATCCGACAAATAATTATCTCGCCAATAACATCATCTACATAATTCCAGGCGCATAGCGTGCCGGAATTTATTTCGTGAAATAGGGGATAGTCGCCAGCTTATCCTCCTTCCCGTTCACTTTGATCCGCAAACTGATTTCTTCGTTGTCCTTCTGGATGATTTCAATGCTCGCGTCCTTTTCAATAGATTCTGAAGGATAGACCAACCAGACAAAAACGGCGGAATCCTGGATCGTTGTAGAATACACCGTCGTTGGATTGGTAGTGAATTTGTTGTACTCTTCGCTGTACCATCCCTGGATTTCGGGGGTTTCCTGACCCTGAATGATCCTGATATCCCAATCATAGCCACCAGCCGGTACGATCTGTAGGTTGCCTCTGTGATTTTGTGTAAAAGCCCGGTTTGCTTTTACGGTCACCTGGCACTCCGGATGCCAATGCCAGAGTGCTTCGATTTTGCGCGGGCGATCAGTGGTGATCCTGTCGACCACAATCCAATAATTCCCCCGGTCGTAATATACGCCCCGGCTGTGCTCTACGTTACCCTCCGTGTCGATAAAATCACCTATGGAAGACCAGGTGAAATCGTATTCCCGGGTTATGGACCATCGATCCTCAGAAATGGGCTCGTCGGTCAGTTTTGGTCCCGGTGCCTGGCCGTGCCCATCGATCAGTATTACGTTGTGACCCTGACTACCTTTGGCGTACGTTCGGAATTTTTCCGCTACCTCCCCTGTATAGGCAAACCGGCCGGCGTCTACCAGCAAATCCCGCCCGAAGGCCGAAACCGAGAGATGGAGTTTGTCATTGTGCTGGTGCCCGCTTCCCCATGGTCCGACGTCAAAAAACGACCAATGGGCATCTGAGTTATATCCGCTTCGCGATATCATCTGACCTGCCCACGGATAGAAAAAAGAAGGTTCACCGGAAGGTTTTATTCCTTTCTGTCCATTGGTCAGGATATATTCCCACTCGGGATGATGATACTTTTCCGCTCCTTGAAGGATCAGTGCAGAATTCTCAAACCGGTCCCCGTCGTTGTTCAAAATCCCATGTCCATCCGGTCGAACGGTATTGGCGGTATAGGCGTACATTTTTTCGATGGTCCCGGTAAAAAAATCCGGGAGCGGGAATCCGGCCCGGTCGCATATGTCCTGGAACAGTTCAAAATTGCGCAATGATACCGTATGATAATGCGATGACAATTCGGTTTGGGTGCCATCGGGATACACCTGACCTATCATGCTTTCTGTCATGGTTTCGGCGGCGTAACTAAGCCAATCGGTGGATGATTTAAACTCCGGAAAATCCGATGCAACGGTGGCCAGAGCGGAAATTTCCATGGTCAGCCAATTGTTTTGACTATGAAACTGACGGTTGTAATGGGCGTGATCGGGCAAACTGCTTAGGATGAGAAGTCTTGTGGCAGGAGAAAAATGATCACTTTGTTGCAACTGGTAAAATATTTTTGTCCATATTTTTGCTCTGGCAGCCACCTCCAGGCCCCGCCAGACAGAGGTATTGCTTTTTACACCTGGATAAGGCCAATTGGCAATGATGAAATCCCGCAAAAACGAATCGATGAATTTGGCATATACGGGATTTCCAGATTCAAAATAAGCTTCATGAACCTGATTCAATTGACTGTGACGATTCGACAACCAGGCCCATTCACGGTCATTGTTGGGCCCTTTGTAATGCCAGTCCCGGTGACCATTTTGGGTCCAGGGGAGTTGTCCGCGCACATTCTGGACCACAAAGACATTTTTCAGGATGGTATCGATATGTGCGATCCTCGCAGAAGTAGATTGTGGCAATTGCCTTCTCAAATGTGAACCGGATTGACTTCCCCGGTAATATTCCAGTAAAGCCGAGCAGGCTTCGGTGATCAGACCATCCGCATAGGCCTTTTTTACCCTTTCCAAACCGGGATAGTCCAGATCCAGGGCTTCAAATATTTTGGTCATCTGGGACGGATAGGCCTCGCAAACGTCCCGGACTGATGTGATCTTACGCCAGTCCCGTGATTGGGCATTGACAGACATTGGCACCGACAATGATATAAAGATTATATAATATAGAATTGATCGCATAGGATATAGTCTGAATTTATATTCCAAAAGTAACAAATCTTTTGACCAAATAAGGGAGGTCTAAGAACGCCATGCCAACTTCAATCGGGATTACTCACGGACACGCCGGACCACTGTTGAACGGCACCGCAGACAACTGCGACTGGACCGCTGATCGCTGACGGCTAACTCAATATTTTACCGCAAATTCATCAGCGTATCCATTGATTTCCTCCGGTGAGAGATGGGATCCCGAACTGATGACGATCCGATACCGGAAAGTCACGGAATCCCCCGCTGGAATGTTGAAATCGATCACTTCCTCCCCCCTGGTAAAATCATTCGCTCCCAGCGGATTGGCCGCGAACAAACCATATCCCCTCGCGTGCCACCAGGTCGGATAACCAGGATTGTCCGGGTGGTCACAAATCACCACCGAAATTTCCTCTCCATCGATATTTCCGAACAAATCCATCCAGCGGGCACGACTTCCCCATACACCAATTCCGCGGTCGCCTTCACTACTGAGGTAATCGCCAGTGATCGATGCATTGTTCATTTCTTTAACTTTTTCCGGTTCTCCACTGGCGCTGTATAACGTCACTTCTCCCTGCGCTGGCAATTCGAGTTCGCGGGCTACCCGGATGCCAAACATTCCTTCCTTGGTATCGGGCATAGACACATCAATTTTCCCCGCTGTCAGGGTGACGATCCGGTCAATAATCCGGATGGAATCTTTTGCTATAAAATGATAAGTGGTCTTTTCATGGAGGAGTTCCTGTCCGGCACTATCTACCCAATTCGCGGTGGTGGACAGGTTCCCTGTTCCGTCGTTTTGATGATCTGTCGTAATGAGTTTGATCGTTCCACCATTTGGATTTACCGTCCCCAGACCCCTGGATCCATTTCCCCAAAAGTCACTTCCATTTACATTGCCGTAGGTCAGCCAGTTTCCGATCTGGTGGGGGTGATCAGCCCGTTCACCGGTCGCGGGTTCTATGGGATATCCACGGGTGATGGCAGTGCCTTGCGATGTCCGGATCGGAAACAACACCGGTTTGGTCACTCCATCCCGCCAATGAAGCGTGGTAAAAGGCTGTCCATCGATCATCACATCGATCGAATTCATTTCTTCATTGTCCTGAAAGGTCACCCGGTGTGTGGAAACATCGTTCTTCTGATCACCCGAGGAGGATGTACAGGAGTAAGTGAATATGAAGGCCATCCATATCGGGGTCAGATAGATTAATCTCATTGGTATCAAAGTTTTATGATTCCGGAAATAAAGGTTTACCGCTATCCCGGGCGCATCTCCAATCAGGATCATATCAGATCTTTAGGTGCCTGGTTCGATTCTGGCACAATGGGTAGACGCCCAATAGTCCTACAATATAAAGGAAAGATGGCTTACCGGAGAAAAAATGTACCTACCAATTTTAATCAGCGAATTTCTTCTCTCATAAAGGATACGTAGGATAGAGCAAAACACAATACCGTAGCAGCGATCAGGCCGGTGAGTTGGGGCCATACAAGCAAAATACTTTGACCCACCGGGAGTGGGGCGGGAATGGCTCCATACACCTGGTCCATGGTCAGGGGGCTCAGACTACGCACAGAGGGCATCAGCAAAGTGGTGGTCGCGTCTGTATACAACTGGCTGGGAAGTATCCGCACCAGGTCATACATCAGATTCTGGTAATTGGAGATTTGTTCAGGGGTGGCGGTTTCAGAAGGCATGATAGCCCTCGATGCCAGATTGAGAAAGATCTGATAAAATACGGTAAAGAACAACCACACCGCGATAGAAGTCATGGCGGAGGTAGCTGCCTGTCGAAAACGCACCGATAAGAGAATGGCCAGATTGAGCCAAAAGGATACGTATAGGATACTGAGGAATATAAAAAATATGATCCGGAGAAACTCCCCCGCGGAAGGAGGGATCCCTATAATGATCAGGCCCATGCCCATGACAAGAAATCCGAGAGCAAAAAACAAGGTGCTGATGACGATCAGCGCCCCCACAAATTTGGCGTTGATCAGGTAATCACGGTGGATAGGCTGAGACATCACCCGAGGGAGGGTTCCTCTGCTTTTCTCTGAGTTGATGGCATCGAATCCCATGACGATTCCCAGCAAAGGCCCCAAAAATCCGATAAATACATGAAACGGGGGGAGCGATCCATCCGACAGGGTCAATAATTTGAGGAAGAAAAATCCGGTTTCTCTATTGCTGGCAGTTATACCCTCACTGATTGCAGTGATGGATGTATACAATGAACCAAGACAGGTCATCAGGATCAATATCAACAGGATCTTGAATCGCCAGCTCCTTACGTGATCCGCCACTTCTTTTTGGACGATGACCCAAAATGGATGGGTTACTCCGCTGGATTCACTGGTGTCCGATCGGGTGCCGATCCGGTGGGAAATATCAGTCAGGAATTGGGGTATTCTCCATCTGTTATTGATCAGTTGCATAGTATCAAATATTGTAATCTTGTTTTCCATCCTCAAAATAGCGATGGTACAGTTCATTCAATCCGAATTCCCTTTTCGACAACCGCCGGAGATCCCCACCTGAATTGATCACCAGCCGCGCAATATCCGGACAAATATCGCGGCTGCAACCAATGAGAAATACGTCATTCTCGTATTGCACAGAACCTACCCCTTCCAATTGAAGCAATTCATCTTTCAGCTTCCCGATATGGTTATTGCTCAGCGGATCCGCAGGATTTCCCCGGTCCGGGAAGCCGATTCCGGCCTCAATAATCATGGGTTCCCCTTCAAACAATTTTTGCGAGAGGCTGGGAATATCTCCTTCGGCCAGTAATTTTCCCTGAACAAATATTCCAACCCGGTCGCAGACCTGCTGAACCTGATGAAGGTGATGGGAGGATAACAAAACGGTGATGCCATGTTCCCGGCTCAATCGGACGATCAATTCCAGAAATTCCCGGACCCCTTCGGGATCAATTCCCAGCGTGGGTTCATCCAGGATGATGATCTCCGGTTCTTTGATCAGTACATCCGCCAGTCCGAGTCGCTGGCGCATTCCCCGGGAATATTCTCCTACTTTCTTTTCGGCTACCTGGCTGAGACCAACCTGGTATAGCAAGCGATCAGCCCTTTGGTAGGCGACCTGATCTTTTATTCTATTGAGCCGGGCTGTATAAAGGAGGTTGAATTTTCCGCTGCGGTCATCATAGAATCCCACATCGTCAGGCAAATACCCGATTTTTCGTTTTACTTCTACCGGATGAGTGGTGGAGTCTATTCCACAAACCCTCACGCGTCCTGCAGTAGGTTCCGACAGTCCGAGGATCATCAGAATGGTGGTGGATTTCCCAGCGCCATTGGGACCGAGCAATCCAAAAACCTCTCCGGGATAAATCGACAAATCCAAACGATCGACCGCCGTCAGGTTTTTGTATTTTTTGGTCAGATGGGAAAGCTCGATGATGGGTGGCTGGTTCATAATTATCTCCTTCCGAATTTCCGGAATAAATAATAGACGCTGCCCAGGGCCAGTAAAACGATCATAATGCCTGTCCATCCCCACAGTAACGGTGTTCTGACGGATACCCGAAACGAAGCTTCGGAGGATGCCTCCGGTGTATTGGCTTCCAGTTTGGTGACATAATCACCGGCAATGGCATTGCGGTCCGCTTTGATAGTGGCAAAAATCCTGGTTTGACCACCGGGTTCGAGCTGGGTCACTTCCTGGGGTTCGAATTCCACGTCCCATTTGGTCGGTGCAGAAAACTCCAACTTGATGTTCTCCAGATCGTCTGAGCCCGTATTTCGGATCAAAAGTTCTACCCGTCGTTCATCCCCGGCCGTGATCTCTGTACTCAACAATCCGGAAGGGGTGGTCAACTCCATTTCATACGAGCCTGTGATCACTACTTCCAATTCCAAATCAGCACTGGTATGGCTGGTAGAGGCATTCAAAGGGATCTGGTAGGTCCCGGCCTCTATCTGCTGCGGGGGTTTGATTTCGATGGTGAGGTCTTTGGTGCTATTGGGTTCTATCCGCACCGAAGACACCTGTTTGTAATCGGCTTTGAAGGCCACGTTCCAGCCTCTGGCGGCGCGGGATCTCAGCGAATAGACCTGTGGCTCAGCGGTACTGTTTCTCAAAGAAGCATTGAAGGTGAAGGTGGAATTTGAAGCCCCTTCCATGTTGGCTTGTTTGGTTGAAAACTCGGTTTTGAAGGTTCCTTCTTCCGTGATAACGACCTTCAGCGGAAGCCGGTCATAGTTCTGCGCGATCACCTGGAACTCATAGCTCCCTTTTTCGATTCTAAGGGGAACGGTCAGATTGAGCGTCATGGTTTTTTTTTCATTCGGGAGCACGGCTATTTCCCCGATGCTCCATCCACCCGATTTCAATTCATAATTCCATCCTTCGGGAACGTTGGCGAGTGAAATATGAGTCTCCCGGATGGATTGACTGTTGTTGATCACGTCGATCGAATAGTCGATGGCCTCCCCGGGAGGGACGGAGATTTCAGTATACGGGGTATAAAGGCGGATATTCTGCGCCGTGCATACCGTCGGGAAGAGTCCTGTAAATAATCCTAAGCTGAGCGAGAGAGTTGTAATAGTCCACAAAGTGTGGTTTGCACGTGTTAGCATAATTGATCTATTTATCTTAATTATTGAATAGCCACAAGTACAATGACTAATGTAGAAACTTCCCCAAAAAAATTTTCGAAGAGGGGTTTTAAAAATATCTTACAACAATATTAAATATATGTTAATGTATTATATGCCCCTGAATATCAGTAATTTGTTGTCTGATTCTGGCAGGATACACTTGCGGATATGCCTGAATATCTGGCCTCTAACAGACCTTTGGTCTCGCTCATATAATTGCTGAGACTTCATTCGGTCAAGCTTCTTCGATACGGTAAAAAATAACCTCGCAATAAGTGTCAGTTACTTATGAAACAGAACAATAGTCCTCTCTCAAAGCCGCCCGCCAGCTTCCTTTCCGATGTCATAAATTAAATTTATGCCGAAGGAGTCTATAAGGATGGGGCCTTTTTATCTAAAGGATCCTGTGTCTGACTTATACCTGCTCCGGGATGACGTAAGGGGCCCGGTATTCTTCTCTTGAGATCATGGCATTGGCTGCATCGTCGTTTTTAAACTTCATTTTTTGGGGATCAAATTCCAGAGACCTTCCCAATCGGTATGAAATATTGCCCAGATGCATGACCATGCAGGAATGGACGCCCCCTTCTATTTTGGCGCTGATCATGGACGGATCATTGGCTCTGATCGCGTCGATAAAATTTTCGTAATTATTGGCCAGTCCGCTTCCGGAAGGTCCGGGCTCTCCATCGCTTCCCATGTACGTTCTCCATTCGTCCACATTCTTGACCATATAGCCTTTGGATCCGTAAAAAAGATTGCCGATATTGTTGGCGGCACTTTTCATATAACCTGTGGCATCGGAATTTTCCTCATCGAGCATCACCTCCGCATTGCTGTACCAGTGACGAACTTCAAATTGCATTATTTTTTTCTTATCTCCTCCTCCGTTTTCGTCCGGAAATTCAAAAAGCGCCATCAGTACGTTGGGAGTATTTTGGGCATCTTCGAACATAAAATGTCCACCCATGTCCGAAATTTTGGTGGGCAGGGTGACGTTCAGTCCCCAGCGGGCAATGTCCACTTCATGGACTCCCTGATTGCCCATGTCTCCGTTGCCATAGTCCCAGTTCCAATGCCAGTTGTAGTGGAAACGATTGGGGTTAAAAGGTCTGCTGGGTGCCGGTCCCAGCCAAAGGTCGTAATTCACTTTGGACATATATTTTTTGGTAAATGCCCCTTTGGGGTGAGTAGAGCCTTCAGGAATGGGGCCGTCGGGATAACTGCCTATCGTATCGCGCCGCTTATAGCACACCCCTTTTGCGAGATACACCTCGCCCAGTTGTCCTGAGTGTAGGAATTTGACCGCAGATTGTGCGCCGGGATTGTTCCTTTGTTCGGCTCCATCCTGGACGATCACCTTATATTTTTTGGCCGCTTCCAGCAGTTTCTGCCCTTCGTAAATGTTGTAGCAACAGGGTTTTTCTACCGAAACGTGTTTTCCTGCCTGCATGGCCCAGATGGCGGCCAGCGTATGCCAGTGATTGGGTGTTACTACGGAAACAGCATCGATATTTTTATCGTCCAGCAAATGGCGCATGTCTACGTGGGTGTCCGGCGTCCCCAGGCCTTTATCGGTGAAGTGTTTTTGAATCACTCCGGCGTACAGATTCTCGTCCACGTCGCAGATCGCCGAAACTTCCACATTGTCGAGCGCCTGGTAGTGTTTGATGTGTTCCTGTCCCATCCCGTGAATGCCGATGACCCCGATCCGGATCCGGTCGTTGGCTCCTTTGATCCTGGAATTGAGAATGAGTGGAAAATTCATCGCTGCGGTTCCCGCCAGCGTGTTTTTGATAAAGGTTCTTCGTTCCATAGATAGATAAATTACAAACAGGGGAATAATGTACCACAATTTTCTGAAAAACTAATAAAACATGGCTCACAAGATCGGTTGGTCAGGGGGAAAAGGCATCATGGCAAACGGTCAATGTGGAAGGAAACTACGGGGTTCCGGCATAGAGCAAGCTCAGCTTTCTTTGGATAATATTCCCAAAGCAGGAGCTTTGGTCTTCCCGGAGTTTCCAAAGCTGGAGCGTCGGGGATCCCAGGGTCGGCCCTGATATATTTTTTGTAAATTGTACAGGAATCTGTCTAATATAAGATATGGAAAGTTGGGTCAGAGAAAGTATATTCATCCGGGTTTGGTTGCAAACATGAAATGAAACCGATTGAAAAAAAATGATTGAAAAAAATGAAAAATGAGTTCTTACTGTTAGTCTTCCTGTGGTTCACGATGTCCGCAGCAAACGGACAAAACCTGACAACCATTGATTCTACAGCTTTATTCGTTTCCGGGACCGAGGGTTACGATACCTACCGGATTCCTGCATTGGTGGCTACCCGGGAAGGAAGTCTCCTTGCCTTTTGCGAAGGGAGAAAAGAAGGTAGTGGAGATGCCGGCAATATAGATATCGTGATGAAACGTTCCGAGGATCACGGAAAAACCTGGAGTAATCTCATGATCCTGTGGGATGACGAAGGCAATACCTGTGGAAACCCCTGTCCAGTAGTAGATCAGATAACGGGAGAAATCCACCTATTGCTTACCCACAACCTGGGGAGTGACCATGAATCGGACATCATACGAAAATCCAGTCAATCAACCCGGACCGTCTGGGTGATGAAAAGTCAGGATGACGGGAAATCCTGGTCAGAACCGAAGGAAATCACTTCCACGACCAAGAAGAAAGAATGGGGTTGGTACGCCACCGGGCCGGGGATCGGTATTCAGATCATGCACGGTCCGCATAAGGGGCGTCTGGTCATCCCTTGTGACCACAGTTATGACGATCCGGAAGGCAATGTGCGAAATGGACCGTATGAATATGGTTCGCACGCAATATACAGCGATGACCATGGTGAAACGTGGCATTTGGGTGGAAGCATCCGGCCAAAAGTGAATGAGTGCCAGGTTGTGGAACTGGCGGACGGGAATGGAACGCTATTGATGAATATGCGGTCTTATTTCGGGGAAAATAAACGTACGCATTCGGTCAGTTACGACGGTGGATTGTCCTGGACAAGGCCCTATCACGTGGACGAATTGGTGGAGCCGGTATGCCAGGCGGCTTTTATGAGGTTTAAATGGCCCGGCAAAATATCGAAGAGCATTATTTTGTTTCTGAATCCCGCTACCTCAGCGGGAAGGCGGAATATGAGTTTGCGGATAAGCTACGATGAAGGGAAAACCTGGCCTTTTATACGGACGGTGTTTCCTGGTCCTTCGGCGTATTCAAGTCTGACAAAACTGGAAGATGGCCGGGTGGCTCTGTTGTACGAAGGGGGGGTCGAAAATCCGTACGAGGGCATTTTATATCATACAATAGACGGACTTCAAAGTCATACGCAACGTCGGGGTGGGAAGTCTGTTAGGAACAAAAAATAGGAATGGAGAATTCTGTTCGTACTCTTTTCAAGTCGTTTTTATACCCTCTTTTTTCACACAAATCACGATAGACCTGGAATGGTTGAGGGAGGAGTTGAGGTTTAGGTCGAGGTTGAGCACCACTCACACCCTCACACCCACACAGCTGACCGCTGACCGCTGACCGCTGATAGCTGATAGCTGATAGCTGATAGCTGACCGCTGACCGCTGACAGCTGATAGCTGATAGCTGACCGCTGACCGCTGACCACTGATAACTGTACAGCCACTGACTATCAACTCATCTGTCATCTTTCCTGAATCCCTCCATCATGCCCATTAACTTCTGAACCATCTCCGGATTTTTCTCACTCAGATCCGTCGTTTCCCGAAAGTCTTCCTTCAGATTGTAAAGTTCTTTTTTGCCCGACTCCCACGCGATCAATTTCCAGTCGCCCTCTCGCACCGCGCTTCCGTCATTTACACGCCAGTAAAATGGGTGTGGTTCATAATGAGGCAGGTTTTTATCAAACAACGACCAGATGTCTTTCCCATCCAACCGGATGTTTTGTAACCGGGATTCTCCATCGACCAGTCTGATCAAAGTCGGCAGCCAGTCGGCTATATGAACCGGTGTATTGACTTCGAGGCCCCGATCGATCACCCCGGGCCAGTTCACCACCGCCGGAACCCGGATCCCTCCTTCATACAAATCTACCTTCCAGCCTCTCAGGGGAAAATTATTGCCGAGGACATCGTGGGGTTTGTCCGCGTATGCTCCCTGGTAATCCGTATCGCTATACCAGCTGTTTTGCCCACCGTTATCGCTTACAAAAATCACCAGTGTATTTTCTCGTTGACCGGTTTGATCCAGGGCTTCCAGGATCTTCCCGATACCATCATCCATGTGACTCACACTGGCGGCGTACCATTTTCTGGATTCAGCGATTTGATAATCTTCATACATCGAGGTCCATTCCTCGGGTTCAGATAATGGATAATGGGGGACGCTGTATGCGACGTATAGAAAAAATGGTTGGTCCCGGTCGCCCTTGATAATCCGCACGGCTTCATCGGTAATCAAATCCGTAGCGTGTCCTTTTTCGTCCAGATATTGGTCGTTGCGGTGCCAGGATCGAAAGCTGGTAAACTTACTCTCCCGTTTGTATTCGTGCGTGTAGGGATCTATCTGACCATCCAGATAACCATAGGACGACTCAAATCCGTATTTCAACGGTGTGTGGGGTGGGGAACCCATGTGCCATTTTCCGGTAATCGCGGTGAAATATCCCATATCCTGCAGTAAGGAAGCCAAAGTCGGATCGCCCTGATCGATCACTTCTCCGTACGCGGGCGACAGGATCCCGTACCGGCTCGGGTACTTTCCGGTAATCAGACTGACCCGGCTCGGGGTGCAACTGGGCATCACGTAGTGTTGCGTCATGATGGCACCTCCCGCAGCCAGACGATCCAGATGCGGTGTGCGAATAAATGACCCCTGGTATCCGACGTCATTCCAGCCCAAATCATCGGGAAGGATGATTACGATGTTGGGCTTTTGGGATTGCGATCCCTGGTTTTGCGCCCCGGCTGATATGGTCAGTCCAATGAATAGGATCTTAAAGATGAGCGGGAGTGTCGTATTCAGGTACATACGCGTGAATTTCTATCAAATAATTCCGTGAATATACGGAATCCCCAATCTTCATTTTAAAGTTTTGTCAGTAGAAAATCATTTCTCTCCATTTTCACCAGGTTTAATTGTAATACGGCGGTATCCATTGAGGGAAAGTCTGGAATATGCCAAATGTCAGGAAATGTATATATTAGAGTTTGTAGAAAGTATCGGTTTTGTCCTTATCATACAGTTGTTATTGAAATTTGATTAATTTTAAAAATGAACGATTTCTTCCATGCCATCGTCTGATCATTCGGGTATTCATATCCCGGTCCACGAATTACAACAAAGGGATTTGGTCACTTTTGACTACAAGCTCTATCACCTTAAAGGGGAATATTCTATGACGAAGAATTTGCCATCGATGCCAGGTGAAACAGCGATTCCGCACAGACACAAATATCACGAACTTTGTTTTTTCTCCACTGGTCACGGTGTACATGAGATTGACTTCCGGAAAATCGAGATCAGACCTGCCAGCATCCATTTCGTAGTAGCGGGTCAGGTGCATCAACTGTCCGGATCACAGGATGTGACGGGGCGTGTGTTGGCATTTTCCCCGGGCTTTCTGTGGAATAAATCGGAGGGGGGTGAATCTATGAGTCAACGATATCCTTTCCTCAATCCCATGAACAATGTGCAAAGCCTTCACCTGTCCGCCGGTGATTTTGATTCGATCATGGAATCGGTGGAATACCTCGCCAGAGATGGTAGTGAATGGAAATCCAGGTCTACCACCATTATCCAGCACCACATCCAGGTTATCCTCGAAAAGTGCAATTTCTTTATAACCCGAAATTTTGAAAACAATCCCGAAACCAATCCATTGGAGAACAATATCATTTCCAATTATAAAAACCTGGTCGAGGCACATTTCAAAGATCTCCATCAGGTGCAGGATTACAGCAAAATGCTCAATATAACCCCGGGCCATCTCAATCGCTACTGCAAAGAATTTTCGGGAATGAACGCTTCCGAGATCATCCTGCAACGGATCATCCTGGAAGCCAAAAGAATGCTTTTGTTTACCGATGAATCAAGCAAGGCCATTGCGTACCATCTCCGTTTTGAAGACCCGTCGTACTTCAGTCGGTGCTTTAAGAGGAAAACCGGTTATTCTCCACTCAATTTTCGTCAGCTTGTGCGTGAAAAGTACCATCGATGACAGGAATTGTACCGGAAATTCAGCGGGTGGCCGTTTAAATTTGGGGAGTTTAAAATAAATCGAAAATATCTGAGAATGCAACTCAATGAAACTATAACTCTCAAGGATCTCGAGGGCAAGATCAAGCGATTGTGGGAATTGTCGGGACAGAAAATTGACCACATCAGGCAAAATTATGACCATAGTAAAGGTTCCCCCGTATTTACCGTGGAAGGGAAATATACCACGCGGGGATGGACAGAATGGACCCAGGGATTTGAGTTTGGTTCTGCCATACTACAATACGACGTCACCGGAGACAGCAGATTTCTGGAAATGGGGCGACTGGCAACCCTGGAAAAAATGGCCGATCACGTAGGTCATTTCGGAGTACACGACCATGGGTTCAACAATGTAAGTACGTACGGGAACCTCCTTCGATTGATGAAGGAAGGGAAAATAGAGCAGAACGACTGGGAGCAGCATTTTTATGAGCTGGCACTCAAATTATCCGGAACGGTTCAGGCCAGGCGCTGGACCAGCATTCCCGATGGGGGTTATTTGTATTCCTTTAACGGTCCTCATTCTCTCTTCGTGGATACCATACGGACCATCCGTGCCCTTGTGGTGAGTCATGAACTGGGTTTTCATATGATGGGTGAAAATGACCGGAAAACCAATTTGCTGGAACGGGCTTTGTTGCACGGACTGGCGACTGCCAGATATTCGGTGTACTATGGTGAAGG
>CALEIL010000137.1 GCA_937876435.1 uncultured Bacteroidota bacterium | reverse complement strand
TGGAGGAGCAACGATGAGATGGCTCAAAAGATCCCGAAGGAAATTAAAATTTTTGCCTTGACTAAGTAATAGAAGGAAACCTTGTAAATTATACGAATTGGGGATTTTTTACTATATTTCATATTGCAAAGGCAAATAATGACGTCTATTATATAAGGATGAGTATACATTTTTGGAAATAAATCAACTTAATATGGTTCGGTCACAACACAGCAGCGTTTTCTATCTCCTGACAGGAGCGGTAGCAATTATTTATTTATTCACAGGCCTCAGGAAACTCATTGGATACGAGTCGGTGGTAGCTGATTTTGAATCGTGGGGTTTTCATCCGGCTTTCATGTATATCATTGGCATTACAGAATTGGCGGGCGCTATCGCTTTGATGATACCAAAGGCCCGGATACCTGCGATCACCGGGCTGGGGGTCGTGATGCTGGGTGCGATCGGCACACATATCTACAGCGAAGAATATTATCAAATATTGTTACCGCTGGCTTTGTTACTTCTCCTGATCTCGCTTCTGTTTATGAGCCGCAAGGAAATTGACGATGCCAATATGAGAGAACACGATCAGGCCAATTATTGAGATTGGTGTTTGGGTCCATCATACACCAGCTTGTCCGTATGAATACCGGGGCGGGGTGCTAAACCACAAACGGTTCCCATTTTTGGGGGATTATCAACGCCCAGCCAACGCGTTGGCCACTCTGGCAAAATACTCCACACTCGCCCTTACGTCAGGTACGCTGTTGTCCCAGTTATGCTCATATTCCACAGAAATAGGCCCCTGGAAACCTTGTCTTTTCATCTCGTTCATCACCCCCGCTATATTGCTCATTCCAGTCCCCCAATGAACATCGTGCGCTTCACGCACTCCAAATTCGTTCATGTCTTTGAAGTGAAAACTGATCAGTCGACCTTCCACTTTTCGAAGACATTCTACCGGATCCAGACCCGAACGAACCCAGTGACCTATATCCGCACACACTCCGATCAACTCGCTTCGACCCTCCAGTAATTTCATCGGGATATCCGGATGCCAGTACCGCGAAGGCAGTGGATGATCGTGGATAGCTACCTTGATATTAAATTCTTTACACAGGGATTCTACCAGGTCGAGGTCTTCGTACCGGGGCTCCGAGGTAATGATCCCGATTCCCATGTCCTGGGCAAACTCAAACAACTTCCGCCAATCCGCTTCATTATTCGCCGTAGCCACCCCAAAAGCTACCGGGGTGATTCCCCTGGATTTCAGGAGATCCTTGAGTTGTTGCCTTTTCTCAGCACTCATTTTGAAATCGGTATTACCCTCTATCCCAGCTCCGATTTCCTGATTGCCGTACAATTCGACGTATTTGAGTCCAAGTTCATTGAGTTTGTCCAGGGTTTGATCCAGGTTGAATTTCCGGAAGGTATAAGCCTGCGAACCGATTTGCCAGCCCAGCTCCTCCGCACCGGAAAAGTCCTGGGCCTGCAACATGGTAGGTGTAGAAGCCACCAGAATAAAAAATATGAGCCCCGAGATAAAGTTTTTCATCGTATTCCGTCTTTGTATTAATGATTCTCCAATAATACAGATTTTCTCTGAATTAGAGAACCGGAAGATATTTTAATGACCTGGATTTCAGGTATGGACCGGACAAACTATCAATTGTCAACTGCCATCAACTGTCAACTATCAACTGCCAACTGCCAACCATGCCTACGGTCTCACCCCTTGTCATTCAGCCATTCAGTCACTCATAATAATCCAGATCCTTGTGGAAGGTTTCGGGTAAAGTACGCAAGGCCCACAGCGCCAGAATCGTGGTCACCGCTCCTACGATCAATGCACTGTATATAATACCCAGATCCGTTCTCATCAGCAGGAACAAAGTGGTTATCGGAATCACTGCCCCCCGCACAAAATTGGGTACCGTGGTCGCCACAGTAGCCCTGAGATTGGTGCCAAAAAGCTCGGCAGCCACCGTGATGAACAAGGTCCAGTAACCGTTGCTGAAACCCAATAAAATGCACAGTAGATAGAAACCGGTGACCGTGGATGTGGGCAAAAGCAGATACAAGGCCGTGAAGAAAAACGACAGCAGAATAAACAAACCGATGACCTTGCGACGGCTTTGCATATACTGACTGAGCATACCACTGACCACATTTCCTACCGCCTGTGCGGCGAAAGAAAGCAACACCGCGATACCCGCTTCGATGGGTTCGATCACACCGATGGCTTTGGCCAGTTCCGGTGAAAAAGTGATCAATACACCTACCACAAACCAGATAGGAAAACCGATCACAATACTCTTCAGATATCGGGTGAATCGCTCCCGGTTGTTGAACAACATCATCACATTCCCCCGCTGAACTTTCTCGCTGATCGATTTTTTGAACAGGCCGGATTCAAATACCCGGACCCGCATAAACAATAAAACCAATCCGAGCCCTCCACCGATCCAATACGAGGCCCGCCACTCGAATGCCTCAGCAATAACGTATGCCAGGATAGCACCCAGCACACCCATAGTAGCGACCAGGGTTGTACCGTAGCCCCTGATTTTTTTTGGTAAAATTTCACTGACCAGCGTAATACCAGCCCCCAGCTCTCCCGCCAAACCCACACCGGCTATAAATCTCATCAGAGCGTATTGCTCAAAGGTCTGGACGAATCCATTGGCGATATTGGCCAGAGAATATATCAGGATCGATCCAAACAACACCGACAAGCGCCCCCGTTTATCGCCCAATATCCCCCAAAACAAACCGCCCACCAGCAAACCCGCCATCTGGAGATTGAGTAAAGTCACTCCGTTTTCCAATAATTGATCTCCTGTAAGCCCGATATCCGACAAACTGTCGATCCGCACTATGCTAAAAAGAAAAAGGTCATACATATCCACCAGATACCCTAACGAGGCCACAATGACGGGAAGTCGGAGCATATGTTGCCAGGCCGTACGGTTGTCTGTAGAATCAGGAGTGGAATAAGAATTGGTTGATGTCGGGTCTTTTGATATCATTTTACAGCGAATTTTTGATTTGTAGGGAATTTTACAGCCCCCGAATTAAAACAGAGCGGATTTTCCCACCCCAATATATCATAATTATTTTTTTTACAATCTCGGAATCGTCATCCCTCCGTCTACCATAATGACCTGACCGGTAGAATATGGAAAATAACCATCGGCCAAAGCTACTACCACTTTTCCATTGTCCTCGGGCTGTCCCCAGCGAGGCTGAACCATCAATCCCTCTCCGATCAGTTTGTCATATTTTTCTTTTACACCAGCCGTCATATCCGTGGCGATGACGCCAGGCCGGATCTCGTACACCGGAATATCGTGCGCACCCAGACGGACGGCAAACAATTGGGTCATCATAGCCATACCAGCCTTGGACAGACAATATTCACCCCGGTTGGTCGATACCACCGTAGCTGAGATAGAACCCACGTTGATGATACACCCCCTGAATCCGGCGTCTGCCTCCTTTTGTGCTATCATCCATTTCGCAACTTCCCTGGTCAGAAAATAAGGCCCCTGCAAGTTGATCTTCATCACCCTGTCGTAACTTTCCATACTCGCCTCCAGAATATCATTTCGTTCGAGCGGAGCTACCCCCGCGTTGTTCACCAACACATCCAGCCGGCCAAAATGATCCTTCGTAGCTCCTATCATCGACTCTCTGTCCGCCGTAGAAGATATGTCGGCCTGGCAATACAGGATCTCGGCTCCTTTTTCGCGAAGTTCCCCTAAGGTGGTCGCCACCGAATCCTCGTCCCTGCGACCATTGATCACCAGATCGTAGCCATGTTCAGCTAATGCGCCGGCTATTCCAAGGCCTATGCCCCTGCTTCCGCCCGTTACCAATGCAACCCTCCTCATGAAACCCGGTATTGATCCAGATCCTCCAAATCGACCCAGGCTCTTTTCTCCCAGCTTTCGATGCCCTTTTCTGCCAACTGAATACCTTTCACCCCTTCCAACAGGTCATAAACAAAAGGTTCATCTTTCACCACATGGCGAAGAAACATCTCCCACTGGATCTTGAACGCATTATCGTAATCTTCCTGGTCCGGAACCAGTGACCATCCATTATAAAAGTCAATGGGCTGGGCGATATCCGGATTCCAGACCGGTTTGGGTGTATTGCCATAATGCTGGATCCGACAGTCCCGCAATCCGGCGACCGCGCTGCCCCTGGTGCCATCGATCTGCAGTGTCAGCAAATCATCGCGCCTCACCCGAACCGTCCAGGATGAATTAAACTGCGCGATGATATCATTTTCCAGTTCAAAAGTCGCGTAAGCCGCGTCATCCGCGGTAGCCCGGTAGGTATTCCCCTGTTCATCGACCCGATGAGGAATATGAGTGGCTCCCAGGCAGGAAACGGATTTTACCTTCCCAAATATTCCATCGAGGACGTATCTCCAATGGCACAACATATCCACGATGATCCCACCGTCGTCTTCCTTGCGGTAATTCCAGGATGGCCTTTGAGCAGGAACGGTATCGCCTTCGAATACCCAGTATCCGAATTCGCCCCGGACCGATAAAATTTTCCCGAAAAACCCGGTTTCTATCAACCGCTGTACCTTTCTCAATCCGGGTAGAAACAGTTTATCCTGCACCACGCCGTTTTTCACTCCCTTGTCCACGCAATACTGGTAAAGTTCCAGGGCTGTACGGGTATCGGTCGCGATAGGTTTCTCGCAGTAAATGTGCTTTCCGGCCGCAGCGGCTTTTTTCACCGCTTCAGCCCGGCGACCCGTGGTCTGTGAGTCAAAATAAATAGAATATCGGTCGTCAGCCAATACAGAATCCAGATCCGTCGTGTAATT
>CALEIL010000136.1 GCA_937876435.1 uncultured Bacteroidota bacterium | reverse complement strand
TTCCGGTGATCGAACTCGTATTCTGATCTTCATACCCCCGGACCATTTGGGCGTAAGGGTTTGTTTTCAGGCTTCCCGATACAAATGTATTTCCAAAGAGGATATGATCGGCGAACAGATTGGCCGAATCAGGTTCGTACACAGCCGGGAAATCCACAGGATTGGAATTCATCAGTGAATTAAAGATCAGGGTGGTGGCAGAATAATCCCTGTTAAGCGACGCGGGTCCGTTGTATCGCTCAAAACGACCTTGCAACCGGACGTCCAGTTTGGTCGTTGGCGAAATCTTGAATATCACGTTGTTGCGAAGTTGAACCCTGTTGATATTAATGTTATTATTGAAATTATTCCTTTGATCTACCTTGAGGAGCCCGGTTTCATTTTCCACCGAACCAGCTACAAAATACGTAGCGACTTTTCCACCCCCTGATACATTGAAATTCCCTTTCTTGTTGGTGGTGGATGTCTTGAATAACTCGTCGTACCAGTCGATATTCGGAAAAATCTGAGGATTGAGTCCATCGGCGGTGGATTGGATCTTTTGTTCACTGTAATACGTTCCCAGGATTGGATTTCGGGAAACACGCGCTTCATTGTACAACCTCATATAATCTACTCCATCCAGCAATTCATGGATTCTGGTGGGAGTAGCAATGTGGGTTTCAAACCGGGCATTGATCCTGACTGGGCCCTCAAAACCTGATTTTGTAACCACCATGATGATTCCGTTTGCTCCTCGTGGACCGTAGAGTACCGTAGCGGAGGCATCCTTGAGGATGGAAAAACTTTCGATGTTATCGGGTTCCATCCGCGCCAGATCAGTGGAGGATGCTTCAAAACCATCGATCAGGATAAGGGGATCCGTTTTGTATCCGAAAGTCGTCACCCCCCGGATGAAAAACTGGGCATTATCCGCTCCCGGTTCGCCGGTGGTCTGGTACGAAATTATCCCCGGAATCCTTCCGGCTAACGCACCGGTGAGATTGGAAGCGGGTTGTTTCAGATCGGCCACGTTCACGGATTCAATAGAAGAAATCACGCTTTCCTTTTTTTGGGTACCAAAGGCAACAACTTGTAATTCCTGCAATATGGACGCGTCATCGTAGAGGGTGACATCGAGGATATTTCGATTATCCACGACCATCACGTGCGGCTTTTTCCCGATATATGAAAACTGTAAACTGTCCCCTAACACTACGTCAAGGGTAAATTCACCGTTTTCATCGCTTATGGTTCCCTGTCCACTGCCCAACACAGCAATCGTCACGCCCGGGAGTCCCAGCCCATCCTGATCTTTAACGATCCCCCCAATGGTCTTGGACTGATCTGTTTGAGAAAATCCGGTAACGCCCAGTAAAAGCAATAGTGAAATGAAGTGTAAAGGTATTCTCATTTTTCAATATTTATCATAAATAATGATAGTGTCTGTTGTGATATTGACCAATGAATATATTGCCCAGAAATGGACTAATCCAATAGAATTTTTTATGCTGTTATTCTACTAATATTGACTGATCATTTTCAAAATCCTGCCCAAATATAGGAGTAAAATTATATTATCCAAAATTTGTAAAATTAATTATTCAATAAAATTTTATTAGAAAATCCGCAACTCCCTCAAAACTCAGCCCACATCACCATTAGTTATATTTTAATGAAAACTTCATAGGTCGATTACATTGGTTAAATAACTGTGAAGTCAGGCGATATAAAGCAGTTTATTCTGCTGCAAGGGTGGGGCTGGATATCTTCCCATAGAACATTTAATGGTGACCAATGGCGAGTCAACCTCGCTCCGATAGTGGCTGTCAACCTTCGACTGAAATCAAAAAAAACTAAACACTTTAGATGCGATCTGTCCATCCTGGCTTTTGTCTTATTCCAAAATTGACCGTCCATCGGATAATGTACGGTTCTTATACCTGGCCTAAGGAAGGGATACCTACTTATCCACAGGAAAAACCATTCAATAGCCCGGGTTTTGCTCGAGATTGGGATTTACCGCCAATTGCTGACTGGGGATGGCGTATCGAAGCTCTTTCGGATCACCGGGGTCTGGTTTGGTTTCCCAGGTGCCCAGGAATTTCCCAAAACGGATCAGATCCTGCCTTCTCCAGCCTTCCCAGTAAAATTCACGCCCTCGTTCATCCAGGATTTCGTCCAGATCGATCGAAGTCAATGCCGGAGCATTCCTGTTTTGCCTGATCTCATTGACCAGGGATAGGGCTTCATCCATCGAACCATTGCCTCCTCTTAAGATCGCTTCTGCCTTCATCATCAGGACGTCCGCGTAGCGATACACCACCCAGTCATTATTTTTCTGTCCGGTGGAGGAAGCGTAGTCGTAGGGGTACTTGAGGACCCGGATTCCTGCCGTTTCAAGAGTATTTCCGGAGGTTCTGAGCGTTATATCATGGGTAAATTCCAGAGGCTGGCTGGATGGATTTCTTGCCATCAAGGGTTCTCCGGTGGTCAGGTTATATTGCTGGCCGATCAGGAAACCTACGTTTTTCGCCTCAGCGGGATTGGGTTTGTTGAAGGCCGGATACTGATAGTAGAAACCCAACCGTTCGTCGCCTTCAGTAAATTTGTCATAAAAACTTCCCAGGGTTGCCCACCCGTTCCAGCCACCCGGATCCATGTTGTAATGGGCGATCGTATTGTAGGTGTTGCCTACTGAGCCTCCCCTTCCGCCTTCCTGGTTGAACAGGGTAAAAATGTTGCCGGTAGATATTTCAGCGTTGTTGGGTGCAAAATTGTCAAAATATTTTCCCGGTCCAGATATCGAATAACCTTCTATTTGATCAGCGATTTCGATGACCTTGTTCATGTCTTCCGCAGGAAACGAAGGTGATTCCGGTGTGATAAAAGTTCCCCGGTTCAGATATGACTTCATCATCAAAACCCTCGCGGCATCCTGGTTCGCCACGTATGCCGGACCTCCATCGGGAAGATCGTTGACAATGGCACCCAATTCCTCAAGGATCAATTCGATCCCCTGCTGGGCATCCAGAATTATGGGGTCTTCCTTGAAATCATCCAGATTTTCCCGGTACACGGCGATGCCCCACAGATCGAGCATATCAAATAATGCCAACGCCCGAATAAATCTGGCTTCCGCTGCCTGGCCGGCGGTGGGATCGTTGCGCAGAACGTTGGATGCCTGATAGATGGTGGTGCCAAATTGCCCGAAACAACCACTCAGATAATCATTATCAGCGTTCCAGGAGTGCAGGTGCAATGCCCTGTGGCGTCCATTATCGTCCCAATCCCCACCCCGGGTAGGGGCGATGGCTTCATCTGAAGAGAGTTCCTGCATCGCCCACCTGTTGCCTTGCTGGTACGGGCCGTTCAGAGTCTCATAGGCGCTGATTAACAATTCCGAAGAACTGATTTCATCTCCTTCCTCCAGACTACTCCTAAATTCTTCATCGAGATCGGTACAGGAAACCATCATGGCAATAGTCAGTAATAAACCGTAATATCTATATATCATTTTCATATCCAAGATTTAAAAGGAAAACTGTATACCAAATAAAAATGTCCTGGCAGAAGGATAAGGAATATATTCGATGCCAAGCGAAGGAATCCCATCAGTACTGCCATCTGTATTCACTTCGGGGTCAAATCCACGGTATTTGGTAAAGACGAATACGTTTTGCCCGGTTAGCGAAATGCTCAAATTGTGGATCGAATTCCCGACGTTTCCCAGGTTGTATATAATCGAAGCATTGGAAAGCTTCAGGTAATTGCCTTTTTCCAGATACCTGGTCGAAGGAGACGCCGAATTGGATATCGATTCATTGAGATCGGGTCGGAAATAGACGGGAGATATATTCCGTCCGGAAAGGTTATTGAGTCCCAGGACTGTAGCCAGGGTATTATTGAACAGATAGTGACCATACGCTCCGTTGAAATTGACCAACGCCGTAAAACGTTTGAAGGTCACGTCGGTTGAAACTCCAAGAAGCGTGCTGGGATTGGGACTATTCACGTAGGTCTTGTTCTGGGCCGGATCCACTTCGGTTCCAACTTCTCCCGTCAGACTTCTGTATATACTCAGCCCTGAACTGGGGTCTATGCCCTCAAAATCAGCTAAATACCATACGTTGAGTGGTTGTCCACTCACCATACGCTGGCCGACCACATTGGAAAATCCCTGCCCCCTCAATCTGGCGGTTTCATAAAATCCCGGCAAACCTGTTACGGTGTTGTCCAGGAAAGTGACATTAGCGCCTATTCCCCAATTCCAGGCATCGCTTCGGACGATATTGCCCTGCAACTGAATCTCAAGGCCCTTATTGACGATCTCTCCATCCAGATTGACCCAAATTTTTCCATTGGGGGCCGGCTGAGCGATCGTTCTTTCAAACAGGGCATCGGTTGTCACCTTCCGAAAAAAGTCGACCGACCCGGTCAACCGATAATCCAGTAGAGCGAAATCAAGTCCCGCGTTCCAGGTCGTGGAGGTCTCCCATTTGAGATCCGGGTTCCCAAAGTTCGTTTGCTCCAGGCTCTGCATTCCAAAAACGTACCGATCTCTGGATGCTCCTGATGGAAACTCGCTATTCCCGGTTTTTCCCCAGCCGACTCTAAGTTTGAGGTTGTCAAAACCAGTCTCCGGGAAAAAATCTTCGTTGTATATATTCCAGGCAAAAGCCAACGAGGGGAAATTGGCATATTTATTATTTTCTCCAAATTTGGTGGACCCGTCCCGTCGGACCGTTCCGGTTAATAGATATTTGTCCATGAAATTGAAACCGGCCCGGACAAAAAACGATTGAAGTTCATTGACCGGCGAACGATTTGAATTGATGCTGCGCCCCGTGGCTACAGAATAATCCAGATAGTCATAAAAATCCAGGCCCTGATTGGTAAAACCCGATCCTGAAACCGCGCTCCATCTGGAATCATAACTCAGGTATTCATACCCTGCCAACGCGTTAATGTTGAAGCTTTCAGAAAGTTCTTTGTTGTAGCTTAGGGTATGCGTTAACTGGTGATCGACGTTTTGATTGTTGCCTGTAAACGCCAGGCCCTTCGAGGTATTGGAAGGATCGATCAACAACCGGTCGTACATCCCGTTCCGGGTACCAGTCTGGCGGGTAATACTGTAAGCGAGTTTGTACTCCAGCCCTTCCACGATGGTAAATGACGGAGAAATGCTGGCTATAACGGTGCTCACGTTGGCCTGGTCATCAAAAGCCTGCAGCGAAGCCAGGGGATTGATGCGGTTGGAACTGATCCACGTCAATTCTCCGTCGCTGGACCTCAGGGGCTGCGTCGGATTCCAATTGAGTGCCTGAGCGATGACGTTGCCCTCAAATCCAACATTGACGTCGATGGGCGCGATTTGTTCCTTCGTCTGGGTATACAATAGATTGACAGCGAGTCCAAGGCGTTTGCTTTCCAAAAATTTAAAATTGCCGTTCAAATTGGCTGTAAGTTTTTCAAGATTCGATGTTTTTAAGATTCCATCCTGGTTGAGATAGCCCAATGATAGCCTGTACCGGCCGGACTCATTTCCCCCGGTGATGGCGAGATTGTGGTTTTGGGTGGGGGCGGTTTGAATAATTTCATCAAACGCATCCACATCCCCGCCAAAATCTGCATCTGCGGCGTCATTGGGGGTGTACAACGCCAGGGCTTCTCTGAATTCATCAGCCCCGAGGACCTCTGGCTTTCTCAACAGATCGGAAATACCGACGGACGCTGATGCTGTGATCACCGGTGTTCCTATATTACCGGATTTGGTGTTGATGATCACCACTCCATTGGCTCCCCTCGATCCGTATATAGCGGTAGCTGAGGCGTCCTTGAGAACATCGATACTCGCTATGTCATTGGGATTCAGATACGAAAGCGGATTGCCGCTGTCCGAGCCGAACCCCCCGCTTCCTCCCGGTCGGGCAGATCCTCCGGACAGGGGAATTCCATCCAGAACAAATAAAGGGTTATTACCCGCCCGGATCGAAGAGTTACCTCTGATACTGACGGTGGTAGACCCTCCCGGCTGACCAGAATTGTTCAGGACCATGACACCAGGCATTTTCCCCTGAATCAATTGATCCGGGGCTACCTGAATTCCTTTGTTGAAGTCCTCCGATTGTAAAGAAACGATCGAACCGGTGACGTCCTGTCTCCTAACTGTTCCGTAGCCCACCACCACTACCTCATCGAGTAACTGGGCATCGTTTTTCATGATTACATCAACGACGCTTTGTCCATTTACCGGGACTTCCTGAGTCTCGAATCCGATATACGAAAAAACCAGGACCGCATCGGACGAAACATCCTCCAGGGTATACCGCCCATCCAAATCGGTAGAGGTTCCGGTGGAAGCACCGCGGATCTGAACATTGACACCGATCAGTGCATCACCTTCCTCATCGGTGACCGTTCCGCTGACGGATTCGATATTCTGCGAATAGGATGTCAGACTTGTGAGGGTAAATAATAAAATATTAATAAAGATGCACTTCATGATAACCTATTTTTCATATACAAAAGCGCGTCTTTGGGGGGCAAGAATCGTCTAATTTATAATTATTTTATCAATTGGACAAATTATTGTGGTAATATGTAACTAATAAAATACAATGATGGTAATTTTAGTATGTCTACAATTACAATTGGTATCGTACACGAAATCAAATTTTTACTGTACCTAAGTTTACACTCTTAGCTATTATTATCTATGCTCAACCATTTGTTATATACCATTGTATTAGTATTTTCTTGTTTTACACCGAAGCGAACCATATCGGAGCCATCAGTTACTGAAATCTGCCCCAAATTTCTTCCTACAAAGCCCAGGATGCGTATATTCATGCCAAAATTAACTATGAAAAGTATACATCCGCACATTCGCACCGCGGGGAAAGGAATAGCGGGCGTTCTCTTACTGACAGGTTTGTACTTTATCGGGGAATGGCTGGCTGGCTACATACCGTTTCCGGTGCCTGGATCGGTGGTGGGAATGGTCCTCGTATTCGTCTTACTGCAACTCGGAGTACTATCCTTGAAATGGGTAGAAACCGCTACGGTATGGCTGCTGTCGTTTCTGGGATTATTTTACGTCCCTTACGGCGTGGGAATCGTAGAAAGCGGTCCGTTGATCGGTGAATGGGGACTGCAAATCCTCGCAATAATCCTGGTCACCGTATTGTCCGTTTTTGCATTTTCCGGTTGGGTCTTTCGTTTTTTCCTCTCCTTAACCAAAACGGGGGATGAGTAGCGTCATCACGGTGGTATTGTTTTTGATCGGGCGGTATTTGTACCGGATCAAACCCTTCATCGTATTCGTCCCGGTATTTTTTAGCGTGGTGGGATGCGCTTTGTATGTATCCTTCAGCGGGCTGGATTACGCAAATTATTTTGAGGAGAATGAGCCGCTGACCTTTTTGCTGGGGCCAGCCGTTGTCGCTCTGGGTGTATTGCTGCACAAACACATCCGGTCGATACAATCCAGATTGATGCCCCTGTTGGTGGCGGTCATCCTCGGTAGTCTGACCAGCGTGAGTCTGGTCACGCTATTTGCATTCATCCTGAAACTACCGGATCACCTGGTGGCGTCCTTGCTTCCGATGGGCATCACGACCCCTATCGCGATAGAAGTCACTACCCCTCTGGGTGGAGATCCTTCCATCACGTCGGTCGTCGTCATTATGATCGGATTGCTCGGCAATGTGATGAGTCCCTCGTGGATCCGATGGTTTGGAATCCAGGATAAAGCGGCTGCGGGCTTGTCTATTGGGATGGTCAGTCATGGGATTGGTACCGCGCGAGCTATACAATTGGGGGAAACCACTGGTTTGTACAGCGGTCTGGCGATGTGTCTAAACGGCCTCATTACGGTGGTGACGGCTCCTTTGATCTGGGAGTTGTTTGGTGGAGGCTGAGTCGAATCGGTCCAAATGGAATACTTCGTGGTAAGAATACCTCATGACCCTCGTAAGTGAGGCCAGAAACCTGAGGCCCAGGTTAAGGTAGGCTGAGGTGGAGGTTCTCCAAATCGTACACCTACATAGCTGACCCAAAGCTATAGAAACAAATTCAGAATGAGGACGCCGACCAGGCCGGTCACGGACACGATAGTCTCCATGACAGACCAGGTCTTCAAGGTGTCTTTGACCGACAAATTGAAATATTCTTTAAACATCCAAAACCCGCCATCATTCACGTGTGAAAACATCAGACTGCCGGCTCCGGTCGCCAGGACCATCAACTCCGGATTGGCCCCCCCTTCTGTAATCAGGGGAAGGACTATTCCCGCGGCGGTCAGTCCGGCGACCGTCGCTGAACCGATGCATACCCTGATAATGGCCGCGATCCCCCAGGCCAGGACCAGGGGAGATACGTCTAAATTCTCCAGCCGGGATCCGATGTATTCGCTGACTCCGCTATCGACCAGGATTTGCTTCAGGGCACCCGCCCCGGCAATAATAAGCAGTATCATCGCTATGCTCCTGATGGAATCGTTGATCATAAACGAAATGTCTCTCATCGAGGTGCCCCTGAAAATACCCAAAGTGAAAATGGCGATGATGATGGCGATCAACATGGCGATGACCGGATCGCTCAGGGTATAGACGATCGTCCCGAAGAAAGAATTTTCCTCCACAAAGAACTTGAGTATAGCCGTAAATCCCAATAAGATAACCGGTGACAGAGCTGTCAGAACACTCACCCTGAGCGAGGGCATCTCTTCCTCCGTAAAAACCCGATCATTGAAGAATCCTGCCAGGGGCTTAGGTCTGTATTTTTTTAAGGTGGAAGAAAAAATAGGACCGCCCAGTATAATGGCCGGAATAGCCACGATGATCCCGTATATCATAGTAAGTCCCAGATCCGCCCCATAATCCACGACCAGCGCGGTGGGAGCCGGATGCGGGGGTAGATAACCATGGGTGACCGACAGCGCCGACAACATAGGCAGACCTACGAAAAGCATAGGAAGTCTTGTCGCAGCGGCCACCGTAAAAACCAGCGGCACCATTATCACAAAACCGACCGAATAGAACATAGGAATCCCAATAATAAATCCCGTCAGAACGAGCGCCCATTGGATATACTTTTCGCCAAAAGCCCTGATTAGACTGCTGGAAATCCGCTGAGCCGCTCCGCTCTCCGCCACTATTTTGCCCAGCATGGCCCCGAAACCCAATATAATCACCAGAAATCCCAGTACGCTGCCAATTCCGTTTTGTATGGATTGAGATACCGTGATCGGATCCATCCCCATCGCCAGTCCTATCGCGAGTGACACGAGGATAAATGAAATAAAGGTATCCAGTTTGAAATACCCAATCAATACAACGAGGACGATGATTCCGGTGAGAACGATGAATAATGACACGGCTGAGTTTTTTAAAGCCGCAAAAGATACAAAACAATTAATTAAAATACTTTCTTCCGGCAGAAGTCTTTGACGTGGCACATGAACCTGCTATTTCCCCCTCAAACCTTCCACCAGCATCTGAAATATTGTCCGATCACTACTGTCATAATGACACATCACAACCTTTGAAGTCCGATAAAATATCATTTTATCC
>CALEIL010000135.1 GCA_937876435.1 uncultured Bacteroidota bacterium | reverse complement strand
TAGGAGATTTATTTGGAGCCGGCAAAATGTTTCTGCCCCAGGTAGTCAAAAGTGCCCGTGTCATGAAAATGGCGGTTAATTATCTTACACCCTATTTGGAAGAAGAAAAATCGGATACGGACCGGGAAGTCGGGAAAGTATTGTTGGCCACTGTAAAGGGGGATGTGCATGATATCGGTAAAAACATCGTAGGGGTTGTGTTGGCTTGTAACAATTACAAAATCATCGACATGGGCGTGATGGTGCCCGCCGAAAAGATTCTGGAAAAAGCCATCGAGGAAAAAGTGGACGTCGTAGGATTGAGCGGGCTGATCACTCCTTCCCTGGATGAAATGGTTCACGTAGCGAAGGAAATGGAGAGGCAGAATTTCAAGTTGCCACTACTGATCGGCGGAGCGACGACTTCCAAAATTCATACCGCTATCAAAATTGAACCGCACTATTCGCAACCCGTGGTCCACGTGCTGGATGCTTCCAAGAGCGTTTCGACGGTTTCGTCCCTGATCGGGGATAATCAGCAAACGAAACAAAATTTTATCGAATCAATCCGGAATGAGTACGAAGCGATCCGGGAGAGAAAGAAGAATACCGGTAAAAAACGATTTGTAACGATCGATCAGGCCAGGGCCAATAAATTGCAGATAGATTGGAAAGGATACATTCCGCCCAAACCGGCCAGACTGGGTTTGCAGGTGTTCCATGATGTCGATTTTCGGGACATCCGCTCCTTCATTGACTGGACTCCTTATTTCCAGAGCTGGCAGCTAAAAGGTAAATATCCGGAGATATTCGAGGATGAGTTCGTGGGCGAGGAATCCCGGAAGGTCTTCAATGATGCCATCCAAATGCTCGATCGCATCATTGAAGAACGATGGCTCAGGGCCAACGCGGTCATTGGATTTTTCCCGGCTCAAAGCGAAGGAGATAAAATATACATTTACGAAGAGGATGAAAAAACGGTCCGCGAAGAACTCGTGTTTTTGCGTCAGCAGGTCAAACGCGCGGAAGGTATCCCCAATCTGAGCCTGGCGGATTTCGTTGCGCCCCGCTCTAGCGGCAAAATGGATTATATCGGTGGATTTGCTGTGACGGCGGGGATAGGGATCGAGCCTCACGTGCAGAAATACATCGATGAGCAGGACGATTACAACAGCATCGTACTCAAAGCGATGGCTGACCGCTGTGCAGAGGGTCTGGCAGAGATGATGCACCACCGGGTCAGGACCTGTTATTGGGGGTATCAGCCCGATGAAAACCTCGACAACGAACAGCTCATCCGCGAAGAATACCAGGGGATCCGACCGGCACCCGGCTATCCTGCCTGCCCGGACCATACGGAGAAGGAAAAACTTTTCCGATTGCTTCAGGCGACGGAAAATACGAATATTGAGCTGACGGATTCCTACGCGATGTACCCGGCTGCGGCGGTTTCCGGGTGGTATTTTGCTCATCCACAGTCCAGATACTTTGGGGTGGGGAAAATCGACCGCGATCAGGTAGAGGATTACGCCGCGATGAAAGGAATGGAGGTGCCGGAAATGGAACGGTGGCTCAATTCGTTGCTGGGGTATGATTAAGGTCATGCTTTTTATAAACTCAAAGGATATATCGGAGATTGGGAATTACGTATCCCCCTGTTGTGTGAGTATTCATTCTTTCTGTGGGAAAGGTTTTTGCAAAGGTTCTGAATATCAAGTACGATAATTCCAGCTTCTGAACTCAAATTTTACTCAATCAGCCCCCTTAAAAGCATACGGGCAATGGAAAAATAAATGAGGATGCCCGTGACATCCACCAACGTAGCTACAAATGGTGCAGAAGTGACCGCCGGATCTAACCCCAGCTTTGTCATGATAAAGGGTAACATGGCTCCGGCGAGGTTGCCGAAAATGATCACGCCCACCAAGCTCATACCAATAGTCAGAATTTGGTAGATCATTAGGTGATCAAGGGTATGTCCTCGCAACATTAGCCAGAATGCGATGACGATGGTTCCCAAAATGCCGACGATCAAACCGAGCAATAATCCGGAATACAATTCCCTGGCCAGTATTCTCCGCCAATCCTTTCTACGGATATCACCCGTGGATAGTGCCCGGATAATCAAAGTCGCAGCCTGTGAACCTGAGTTACCACCACTGGATATGATCATCGGGATAAAAAAGGCCAGTATTGCCGCCGCTGCCAGCGTGTCTTCAAAGGAGGCTAATGCGGTTACGGTCAGCATCTGACCTAAAAACAAGACAGCCAACCATCCAATTCTCTTCCTGACCATTTCCAAGATTCCGGTTTCCGAATAGTATCTGTTCAATGCATTCATTCCCGCCATCAGATGCATATCCTCCGTCGCCTCTTCCTCCGCCACATCGATGACATCATCCACGGTGACCAGACCCACCAGGATCCCATCGGTGTCCACCACAGGCATAGCGACCCGGTCGTATTTGCTCAGCATCCGTACTGCCTCTTCCTGATCATCGATGGCCTGAAGTGCTTCAAACGTGTGGTCCATAATTTCAGAAATAAGCGTTTGTGGGTCGGCCATGACGATCTGATTTAACCTTAAGTCGTCGATCAATTTTCCGCTATCATCCACTACATAGATTACATTGAGGGTTTCTGCCTGATCTCCGAAAATTCGAATATGCTGCAAGGATTTTTCGATCGTCCAATGCGATTTTACCCGGACCAGCCTCGTATTCATCAATCGGCCTATACTTTCTTCCGGATACCCCAGAAGCCTGACCACCTGGTCCTGGTCCTCTGGTTTCATAGACCAAAGCACCAATTGGGTCAGTCTGCCGGGCAATTCTTCCATTAAGGTGACGCGGTCATCAACTTCCAGGTTGTTCATGACATCACTGAGTTGTTGCCGTGAAAATATTTCCAATAATTCCCGGCCTTTGTTGGAGCTAAGATGGGCAAAGACTTCTCCAGCCTTGGGCTTCAGCAATAATCTAAAGATGACTACGGCTACTTCAGGTTTCATATCATCGATGAATTCCGCGATATCCACGGCAGGAAGATTTTTCAAAACCTCCTTGACAGCCCGCCAGTCTTTCTGAGCGACGAGCCTTTCGAAGCTTTCATTTGAGATTTTGATTTGATGGTGGATGTTCATATCTGGTAAAAGTATGAAAAGGTGAATGTATCTGATCCTTCATAAAACAATAAAAACTTTTTGGATCACCATCCCGGCTTCTTTTGATTACCGTAGAGATTTTTTCGAGCAATTGGGTTAAATTTTCTATTTAGAATGTTCAAAAGATCGTTTTGGTCTGTTCTTTGTTTATACCAAATGAAGAAAATCAGAAATATGTATATCAATCTTTTTCTGATGTATAAAGACAGACCATGAAATTTGGACTTGTGTTTTCATTGTGGTTGTTATGGAGTCCGCTATTTTCTCAGGATTGTGAGGAGATAGCCATAGGTCCTGTGCATTATTACGAAGGAGCTGATGCCGACAGCAGGGAAATAGAATCCTACTTCATCCCTTGTTCTGAAACCGTTCTACTCACATTTTCTTCTCCCCAGGTACCGACAGAATATACAGATCCTCAACCTTCAACGCCTGCCGGGATTATTCTGGTGCTTCTACTCAGGAATCCGGGGCAATTTTTGCTTTCTGCATCGGATTTTATGGATCTGATGTACACGGACGAGGATGGTCAACCGATTTATTTTAACAGTCCGGAGCAAGCTATCCAGGTGACGGATTTATTGAACATTGGCAACACGATGAATCAATACGTTCTGATTCCCGTTCTGGTGGGCAATGCGGGCGGTGTCGATCCGGAGTCCTGGTTCGAGGAAGAGTGCGTGCGGATCTATCCGGAAAAAGGACTTACGCTGATTGAGGAACCAGCGGAGAAATATGAATTTCTTCATTTTGATGAAATTACCTTCAGCCACTGGCCCGAAGACATCCCCATATCCGATTTTTTTGATCTGACATTCACAGATCAGGAAACGGGGGAAGAAATACCCTATACCCCTACTGATAACCGATCTTTTCGATTGAAATTTTCAAAATCCAGGGGAATTTTCAGATTTGAATTTTCATGGAAAAACCATGAGTGCAATGTACTGGAAATTGGGGTAAATTGGACCTTCCCCACAGTAGGGATATCCATGGACACAGTAACAGGTTTTCGCAATATAGAAAAATGTGTTCCCGTGCGTGCTTTTAATTTTGAATCGGTCACTTCGTTCGAATTTGCACTGGTCTGGGATGCCGACTCGTTGGATTTCACGGCTATCAAAAGCATCCATCCCGCTTTGGAGCCTTTTCTGAGAATAGGTGACATCGTTTCTACGAGTGAGAAAAATAAAATAATAATAGAGCTGCCTTCCGATTCGGATCCGGTGACCTTGCCGGACAGTGCCATTCTCTTTGAATGGTGTGGAAAACCTCTCGCTGGTGCGGGGGAGTATGTGAAAATGAATTTTTCTGAGGAAGGGAATGATCCGCCACCGCAGTTTTACATCCAGGGGTTGAAGACAACCCACGGGACCATACCTGGAGGGATCATCGTGCAGGAGGACCGGGAGCTTATTTATGATCTGATCCAATTGTGTAATACGCGGGACGGACGACACCGGATCGAGCTCGATATTATAAACGATGAGGCCTATCCGTATTTTTATTCATTCCATTCTCCGGACATTCCTGATTCAACTATCCGGACGGTTCCATTTACGATACCCGATGTCCCTCCGGGGCAGTATGAATTTACGATCCGTGATTCCTTTGGATTTGAAATAACCGAAAGCTTTATTGTGAGGGAAAGTGTTCCACCTGGTTTTGACTTAACGGTGGATCCTATGCAAGTGCTTCCCCCCACCTGTCTCAATCCTTTTGGCGGGCAGATAGGCATCCGAATCGACCCATCCGATCAGATGTATCGTCTGGAAATGATCAATGATGAAGCTGAATTTGTAGGGCAAACGGTGTCCGGACTTGTAGCCGGAACCTACGTCATAGAGGCTGAGAATGAGTCCGGTTGCATAGATACGATCCACTATACGTTGCAGAATCCCAAAGAAATCAATGTATCATGGGATGCGGAAGACCTCGTAATGTGCCCGGACGATCCGTCGGTGGTATTGAAGATTGAAGACGATAGTCCGGTGCCGGACAATTCTATTGAATATCAGGTAGATGGAGGAGAAATCAAAAGCCTGGGGGATACGCTGATTCTTCATCAGCCGGGTCAGTACCCTTTTCAGGTTTGGAATGACGACGGCTGTATTCTGGACACCTCTTTCGTTGTAAGATCAGGTCCGCAGGAGATTGTTATCTGGGACACAGGCTCCGTTGTGATCCTGTCGGGGGATACTTTGAATTTTTCGGGACCGGAACCCGATGGATTGTCGACCACCTTCTGGGACTATAGCGGCCTTGCACTGGGTGAAAAGATCGATGTCTGGTTTGTTCCGGAAAAGAACGGGGTTTTGTTTTATACAGCCACGGTGTACGATAAGTGCCACTACAGCGATTCCCTGATGGTTCAGGTGATTGTGCCCGACCAGGGTCCATTGGAATTTGAATTCCCCAATGTATTTTCTCCCAATGGGGATGGGATAAATGATTACTATGCCATTCGGCCAACCAGGGAAATTCAACAGGTTCGCCGGATGGAGATATTTGACCGATACGGCAATTTTATATTCGAAAAAGATTATTCCAGGGAAGCCACAGATCTCCCCGGGTGGGATGGGAAACGGGCTGGTGTCGAGGTGCCGGCCGGGGTATACGCCGTTCAGGTGGAACTACTTCTTTCCGACGGTCGCAAAGAAACCGTGAACTTTGATGTGACGTTGCTGCGGTAGTGTAGGATCGGTAACTCAAGTTCCTAAAAAAAACTATTAAAGTGCTTGGATGCTACGTACGTAGTTGCTACATTTGTGCATGTATATTCAATGTAGCACCATAAAACGCAAGGGTAAGGATGGCCGCAATCGCAAGTTGGTGGAATCCTATCGAGACCCAAAGACAAAGCAGCCCCGCAACCGAACTGTACAGACACTGGAAAAACTTCCCATCCTGGAAAGGAGTCGAATAATTTACAAATATGGAGGGTTCAAGTATTTGGAAGCTGAAGAGTGGAGAACTTTGGCTGATGCCGGGGATCTGGCCGGGGTAGAGCATGACTTCAAAATTGGTGACTCTATTCGAGGTGCCGGTAACTGGGTTTTGCTTCAATATTTCAGACAGACGGGATTGGAATCTGTTCTTAAAGAACACCTGGGACGAAAGGCGGGGGGTTTAATTCGCGATCTAATCACCCTTCAGATACTGGGTCCTGCTAGCAAGTTGAGTTTTGTAGAGAAGAGGAAAAGTACGCTGAATTTTGTTATAGGTGGTAAGGCGGACTATAAGGAAGATAGTTTTTACCTGGCTATGGATTTACTCGAAAATCATTTTGATGGCATACGTGATTCGCTCAATAAGGGTCAGGATCAGTCAGGGCATTTGTTACTGTACGATTTGAGCAATAGTTATTTCTGCGGTACAAAAGCAGAGCTGGGCGGCTATGGAGCAAGTAAAGAAAAGCGTCATGACCGATATATTGTCAGTTACGGGTTAGTAGCAAATGAAGATGGGCTTCCACTAGATATAAAAGTATGGAAGGGAGGCACGGCAGATGTAAAGACGGTTGGAGCAACCTTTTCGGATTGGAAAAGAAAGTACCAGGCATCCAGTGCAATCTGGGTAGCGGACAGGTCAATGAGTGATGATGTAACATTGTCTGAGATACAGAAGATGGGTCTGTCCTACATAACCGGACTACCGTCCAATAGCCAGAAATCCCTGTTGAAGTCAATCCATGAGCAAACACCGGAGCTTTTTGATCAACCTCTTACTGAGTACAATAAAGATGGTCGACGATATATTTTATGCCGCCATCAATATAAAGGATACCGCAATGAGAAGCAGTTGCACCGACATTTGCGAAAAGTGTACGAGGAATTAAAATTGATTCGCAATACGCCACAAAACAAGAATAAAGAAAAGCTGTATCACCGGGCTATGAAAGTGCTTGAGAAATATGGTCAAACACAATGCTGGAAAATATCTTTTTCCACCTTTAAAGATAAGAAAGGCACGAATCGATATCAATTGCATTACAGACTGGACCGACAGATGTTTAAGACGATGAAGTCAATAGGTCACTTTTATATTCTTCAAACAGACCTGGCAGCAAGCGAATTACCCGAGGAGCAAGTCCAACAACACTACAAAAGTCTTATCAAAGTTGAACGCTGTTTCAGACAGGCAAAGTCTGATTTAAATATCCGACCCATCCGCCATCGCAAAGCAAGACGAATAAGAGGACACATATACTTGAACTTTCTGGGATTATGGCTGGTCAAACAAATTGAAAAAGCCTGGAGGACCAGAAATATTCACTGTGAAGTTCCAAGTAAATTAAGGGAATGGGATAGCCGGATGATGTTGCACGAACTCTTGGATGCAAACAGCGGTCAGTTCTTGGAATGGCAATGGAACCAAGGAGATTTAGCCACGCAAACATATCAGGAAATTCAAAGCTTTGAAGAAATGGAAGGAAATTTACCCCATTTGTAGCAACTACATACTCTTTTTTAGGAATATAAGTTATACGTTGAATATAGACCTTTGTAACAAAATAAGGGGTGTTTTGGAATTAAATTGTAACAAAACAAGGGGTGTTTTGAGGAAAAACTGTAACAAAACAAGGGGTGTTTGTGTGTTTCCTCTGCTGGGAGGTAAACCTCAGAATCCACTGCCCGCCTGGAGCCTTTGGGATGCAGGGGAGAGGGCGGATGGCCGAGCCTTCCATAATATTAATGTATTATAACAGAACAAGAAACATTCTTCTGCATCATCAGCTTCTACGGAAGTCTGAAAATTCCATAAAGCCAACGTCAGGATAGAAACAATAACA
>CALEIL010000134.1 GCA_937876435.1 uncultured Bacteroidota bacterium | reverse complement strand
ATGATTCTTAAATCTTTATCCTGACGGAGCACTAGATTTCCGCACTCTGCGAACCTCCGATCCAAAACTAACATTAAATCCGATGTTATATTAACAATCTCCCCAAACTGTATTTTTTAGGAACAGGATTGGCTTACGACTTGACGCTCTGTTTCAGTCGGTATCCAATTGCCTTCCCGGCCGGATTTATGGGTACAGTGCCTATGGATGCGGTCTGGGGGACCCAATGGAATCGGCCCGCAGGATATGATAGGACAACAAGTCGATCCATCGAAGGGCAAGGAAGATTGGAATCAGGATATGAAATATCCCCCGGGAAATTGCATATATTTGAATAATTTAAAGCCAGCTCTATACTTCGTCATACATTTAAATCTCATCACCATGAAACGCCGCACCTTTGTCAACAGCCTGATCGGAACTTCCGTTGGAAGCACCGTCCTGAATTCTATTCGACACATCCGACCGGGAAAGTCCGGCCCGGGAGGCCCTGTGGTAGCTTCCACCTGGGATTTTGGCATGAAAGCCAATGCAGAAGCCTGGAAGGTACTTTCCGCAAAGGGAAGAGCCATGGATGCCGTAGAGCAAGGCGTACGCCTCGTGGAAGCCGACCCGACCAACCAATCCGTGGGCCTGGGAGGTTTGCCCGATCGCGATGGCCACGTGACCCTGGACGCCTGCGTCATGGATGAAACGGGCAACGCCGGGTCTGTGTGTTTTCTGGAACACATCCTTCATCCGGTCAGTGTAGCGAGAAAAGTGATGGAAGATACCCCCCACGTCATCCTTTCGGGACAGGGAGCATTGCAATTTGCCTTGGAACAGGGTTTTAAAAAAACGGACCTTCTCACAGCCGAATCCCGCAAAGCATGGGAAAAATGGAAAGAAAAATCAGAATACAAACCCATCATCAATATTGAAAACCACGACACCATCGGAATGGTAGCCCTGGATGCTCATGGAAATCTGTCCGGCGCCTGTACGACGAGCGGACTGGCCTATAAAATGCATGGCAGGGTAGGTGACAGCCCGATCATCGGAGCAGGACTTTTTGTGGATAACGAGGTAGGAGCAGCTACGGCTACCGGAATGGGAGAGGCTGTTCTCAAAACCTGCGGAACATTTCTGGTGGTGGAATTGATGCGTCAGGGAAGAAGTCCGGAGGAAGCCTGCCGGGAAGCTGTCATGCGCATCGCTAAAAATCAAAATTATTCGGATTTCCAGATCGGATTTCTCGCCCTCGACAAAAGAGGGAATGCAGGCGCCTACTGCATTCATCCCGGATTTAATTATGCTGTTCAAAACGGGGACGGGGCCAAACTCATTCCTGCCAAAAGTTATACGGATCGAAAATAGTGTTAAAAATACGTATTAAAGATTTTTGGAATAGATTTTGTATTAATCCTCACTGAAGATTGATTTGCTCCATACTTTCTGACAGGAAAGAGTCTCAGATGATGTATGGCAGAACCGATGAGTTTGCAGCGTTGTATTGATTCTTTTGGATATACGCAGACCCGTTTCGGTTCGTTAGTAAACCAACCAACTTTTAGTTGGGGTGGGAAATTAAAATCTATCCACGATTTAAAATAATGCTATGATCAGATATTTTACATGCATCGTATTTTTACTTACTCTGATTACAGGAGTATCGGCACAACCAGAATTTACCCTGACTGATGCACAGGGGAATACGGGTGATGTGGTGAGCATTGATGTCAAAGTGAAAGATTTTGAAGCCATTGTAGGCTTTCAGTTCGCTGTCAAATTTGATCCGGCCAAACTAAAAATAGTAAGCGTCAAAAACCTGACCACGGCCATCGACGAATTTGACAACCAAAATATTGACTATTCTGCAGTAAATGCCAACGCGGGATTGATTACGGTAGCTTATGCCAATGCTACTTCCGACAATGGATTTTCTATCGCGGACAATGGGGTGTTCTTTACGCTGGAATTTGAAATCGTAGCAACGGGCAATACAACCGCCACAGTAGATATACCACAGGAAGTGGATTTTGGGGAATTTTCCAGGAAGGTGGAAATGATCAACAATCAATTTGAAGAAATCGGCATGACTGCCCAGGCGGGTACTGTGACGATCGGCGAAGGAGGCAGCGGGCCCGGTCGGGTCAGCCTGACATTGGGAACCGCGTCAGGTAGTCAGGGAGAGACGGTTTGTGTGCCGATCACGGTCAACAATTTTACGGATATCATTGGAATGCAATACAGTATCAAATTTGATACTGATTTTATGGATTTTGTCGAAGGAAAAGATTTCAATCTGGCGAACTTCAGCAATGCTTCCATCAGTACGGAATCTGTGGAATCCGATAAAGCTCTTATCGTTTCCTGGAACACCCCCAGTTCCGACCCGATAACGGTCTCCGATGGTACCATTATTGCCAATTTATGCTTTAAGATCAAAAAAGCGACCGGTAGTTCCGATGTGAATTTCAGCGGATCACCCCAATCCATTGAATTTACGACATTGTCGGGCGGTAACACGACTTCCATAGAAGCCAATTTGTCCAATGGCCGGATTTCTGCAGGAGGTGGTGATGGAGGCGGCGGTGATACCGATTGCGACAAAGAAGGATTCTCTGTAGCAGCCAGCAACATATCTTCTCCCAATGGGTCCAACGTATGCGTGGACATCGTAGGGAAGGGAATTGATAAAATGGGCGTACTCCAGACGCTGATCGAATGGGATCCAGAAGTGCTGAGCAACCCCACGATCGAAGCCGTGAATCTGCCCCTCTCTGGTCTGGATTACAGTCTGGACAAGGGACCGGAAGGTAAATTTATACTTAGCTGGACCTACAGTGATACTGATCTGGCCGGGCTGACTCTGTCCGACAATTCAATCCTTTTTAAGCTTTGTTTTGACGTGGTAGGTGCGAATGGTTCCACTTCCAGCATCACCTTCACAGGAGATAATACGACCAGCCAACTGGCGACCAACATCGACGGAGAACCATACAATTTTCAGCAGTGTGACGGGTCAGTTACAGCGGGTGAAGCTCAGGGCGTTACGGTTAAGAAAACCAGTCCTACCTGCCCGGGAAACAACGACGGATCGATAACCCTGACCGTACATTCCGGTCAATCACCATATACCTACGCCTGGACCAAAGATGGTGAATCGGTAGGAGCGTCTGCGACCATCAATACGCTGACCGCAGGAACCTATTCCTACGTGGTCACCGACAACGGAGGGGTAGAAATAGGAAAAGGAGATGTCGTATTGGATGATCCGGCGGCTATCATGATCAACGGAGAAGTCACCCCGATAAATCAGGGCAATGACGGAGCAATCGATGTAACGGTTTCTGGAGGAAGTGGCAGCTATATGTACAATTGGAGCAATGGAACCGATCAGGAAGATTTGACCAATCTGGCCGGTGGAAGCTATACGCTGACCGTGACCGATGGAAATGGGTGTTCAGTAAGTGAAGAATTTACCGTTGGGACAGGAGAATTTAATGTGGTCATAGGATCCACTACAGATTATGGCACCAGTGTCAGTTGCAATGGGGAATCGGATGCTTCTTTGATCGCAAATGCCAATTTTGGTTCTGAACCATATACGTACAGCTGGAGTACCGGTGATGATACCCAAACCATCCAAAATGTAGGAGCGGGTGATTACAGCGTGGAAGTCACCGACAGTGAAGGAAATAAAGTCCAGGCCACAGTCACTGTAACCGAACCTGATCCGTTGGTCGTCCGCGTAGTGACCACTCCATCCAATGGTGGAGATGCTGGTACCGCCAAGGCCGAAGTACAGGGTGGGACACAACCTTATACGTATTCCTGGAACGACAAATCACCGGGATCTACTACCGTTTTTATCGGCGGTCTGACCGATGGAACGTATCAGGTAATCGTCACTGATGCCAACGGCTGTATGGCCCAGGGCAGCGGAAGAGTTTCCGAAGACGACCAGGATTGTTTCACATCTTCGCAGGTCATGACCCCCAATGCGGATGGATTGAATGATGAATTGAGAATCGCATGCGTAGAGGGTACTATCAACACCCTTACAATATTTGACCGATACGGCGCCGCGGTCTATCAGGAGGAAAATTACAGCAATCTCTGGACCGGTGTCGATTCAGATGGTCAGTCTTTGGGGGATGGAGTGTATTATTACGTCCTGGAAGTGCAGGAGCCGGACGGAAGTACTACCCAACATAAAGGCCACATCACCTTATTGAGAAGGTTGAATTGATGATGCGACTCCAATTAAATTGATTATAACAGGTAAGTATTATGAAAAAATTTATACCATATATCATCGTCCTCATTGTAGGTCTGTCGATCGGCTCAGTCACTGCGCAGGAATCGGGGTCGTACCAACACTACAAGATAAATTACAACCTGATCAATCCGGGCGCTACCGGAGTCAATGGTCACATCATCCATCTCAATTATATCAGCAGGTGGAATTCCTTTCCGGGTAATCCGCAGACCTTTACAGCCGGATACAACGGAATGGTCAGTGATAAAATAGGCCTGGGAGCCATGGTGATCTCTGACAATCTGGGATCGCTCAACAAAACTTCCGGTGTTTTATCCTATTCTTATCAGTTTGATATAGAAGAAACCAGACTCAGCATCGGACTTTCTACCGGTTATGAAAGATACAAACTTCAGGCATCTGCCTTACTGGGGAATGGGCTGGATCCTGGTGATCCGATTATTGACCAGGCGGCGAATGGCTATGACGTGTTTGATGCAGCATTTGGTGTCCACGCCAAATTACCCGATGGGTTTTTTGCAGGGGTAGCTTTGCCCAACCTGATCAGAACCCGGGTGGACAGCGATGCGAGTTCCAATGAAGCGGAAAGCTCTCTGTTTCAGTATTTTATAGGTTATGCTGGTTACCGGATGGCCATGGCAGAATACAATTTTGATTTTGAACCGTCCCTGGCTATCCGAAAGGTCAGGAACGCACCATTTCAGGCAGATCTCAATTTATTGGGGTATTACGCCAATGATCAGTTGATAGGTGGATTTACCTATACGCTGGGAGGAGGCAATGCAGCCAATATACTACTCGGAACCCGAATCAACCTGATGACTATTCTTTATTCGTACGGAGTGTCATTTTCAGACTTTCAGTCCTACAGCAATGGCTCTCATGAAATCTCCCTCAAGTTTGACTTGTCCAGGGACAACGCTGAAAATACCAACGGTACCAGGCAGAGAAATTAACATAAATGAAAGGTATGACCCGATCGATACTCCTGGGATACGTATGCCCAAAGCCTAATTTTAACTTTACAAAATTGAAAGATACTACGCTGATTAACAGTCCTTATACACATATTTTTTATCAGTTATAAAAAATTGGTATGATTAATGCACAGCATATATAAAGTGAACCAAACTTTACCAAAGAACCAGGACGATAAGAGAACCGTCCATCAACCTAAGATTGATTTTTTTTAACCCAAAAACTAGATTTTAAGATACCAAACTGACTCTGTGAATGAATGAACCTTTTACACCTAAACTAATCTTTTCTTATTATTTTCTTCATTCTGGCAGCTCCGTGCTGCTCCCTTCACAGATAGGTCCCTATCGTAAAATTCCAGTTTTAAATTTTTATTGAACCCAATTTTCTTAACCAAAACTTTTTTGAAAAAACCGATTTTTTTTAACCAAAACTAGTACTCATGAAAAAGACGAATTTTACGAAAATTCCGCTGAAGTGGTGTCTGGGCACAAATTGGCTCAAAGGACTGATTCCTTTGATGGCCTTTTTGGTCTTCGCGCTGCCGATGCATCTTCAGGCGCAACAAGCGCCAAACTGTTCCAACTTTTCACCTTCTATTAATGGAGAGGGATATGTGGAAGTAGGAGCAGATGATTTTGTCACCAACCATGTAGGAGTAGGCTATCCTATCACGGTCAATATTACCAACCAGTGGGGAGGTAGTATTGAAACTTTCGAGTTTCCTAATCCGGATGCGACTGAATTGTGGAATGTATGTTCATACATCGGTAAGCAACTGAGCTATACCGTCACCAATGCCATTGGAACGTGTACCCAGGGTGTTGTCAATCTGAGCGGCACTCCTGCTGCTGTGTTGACATCAGCTTACGGAAGCAGGCTCACAGGAGACAACATTGATACCAACAAAATCAATGTTTACTGTGGTTATGTTCCACTTCCCAGTTCACACATTCCTTCAGCTGTTTCTCCTTGCGGAGGAAGGGTGTCGCAACCTAAGGTACAGCCTGACTGGATCATGCCGATCCATTGCAGTGAAGAAAGTGATACTGCTGAGATCATCTTCAGAACCTGGGAGGTTTATGACAAAGAGGGTAACTTATCCAACCTGACGGATACCATCGTGGTATTCCGATTGCCACGTTTGACTCCTGGTGCATTCGTCGGTTCTCCAGAAGATTCTTTCTATTGTGAAATAGCACCTGTTCCCGTCAACGGAGAAGGTTTGAAAAGATATGCTTCCTGGAAACAACCTATCGGTCTGCACGACTATGAATTGCCGTACTCCAAATTACGTGGAGTGACCTATGAAATTCCAGCTACGATCATCGTGGCAGGATTGGTTAATGCTTCTGCGCAGGGCCCCGATGTCCTGGATGATTACCTCAATTGCGTCATCCTTCGCAAAGCGAACGGAGTGGACAGCGTAACCATTAGGGATATCGTAACCGGAGATTATGCGAACGAACTGATCACCAATGCTACCGATGAGCAAAGATTGTATGGATTCCTTCAGATCCTGATCGAACTGAATGAAAAACCAATCAATGTGATCCTGGAAGTGGTGTTCAACTTCTATCCTTACCTTCTTTTGGAGGAAGGTGACTGGATCCTTTCTGAAGGAGGTCACTTCGAAAAAGTGACTTCTGACTGGTTCTACAACGGAAATGGTAACAGCCCATACTGGTTTGCCGGTGGATGGCCATCCATTTACGGAACAGGCGACTGCATCAGTTATTGCGATGTAGGATCCGGAGCTGATTTTGGATGTATCGAAATTGCTGTACCGTTCCTGACTATCGAAGGTGGTCTGGCTTCAGATACCTGTGATACTATTTGTTTGAAAGCTGGTACCCATTGCGGTATTACATTCACTCAGGATGCGATAGCTGACTGGACAGGTTCATGTCCTCAGACAAGAGGCGTTGATAGCTGGATTACCCAGACTTGCTGGGCTGCAACACCCAATACTTTATGTGCGACTGATGGTGGCGAAGTTGCTTGTGGTGAGCCTTTCACACCAGATGAGACCAGCGTAGTAATAGACTACACTTGTACTGACAAAGCGGTTAAAGTTCATATCAGCCAATGGCAGACTTTGTACGATACCATCGGACCAATCTTTGATTTCTGCTATCCTGTAGGATTTGAGAACAATTTCAATGGTGGAATCGAGGCGACTTCCAATTTATTGTTGGGCCTCGAGGAAGAATGTTTTGTAAGCAACGAGTGGGATCATGCTGAAATTCTTGATTCTATCGCAGCAGGCGGAGTATATGAAAATGCAAGACAATGGGAAAGATGTAATCCTACCGTATATACTACTTCTTCACACGATTGTGCAGCAGAGGTATACGTACCGGATGTAAAAGTCATCGACAATTGTAGTGGAATACATTCAGTAAAAGCTATGGTTCAGGTTCAGGGCGGCGTTCGCGCAGTAGCTCTTGAAAAAACCGCTACTGAAATCCACATTTTACCTACAGGTGATACTTGCTACATTGTCACTTTCTCACACACTTCTGATCCTATCCGTATTCCTTTCACAGGATGCTACGGAGAGTTGACAGAGGTAGTATACGAAGCAGCAGACAATTGCTGGAATCAGAGCAGATGGTACAAATACATCCGCGTAGAAGATGCTACACCTCCTACGGTTGTTGTAGACAGAGCAGTAAACGTAACACTGAACAGCAAA
>CALEIL010000133.1 GCA_937876435.1 uncultured Bacteroidota bacterium | reverse complement strand
GCCTGACCCTTTTAGAATACCACAGGGTAGAATTCCCGCTTCCGTATTCAAAGAGAGACATGTCCGGAGACAGAGCCTGATTCAGAAAATGGATCGAGGAGTACGTGAGCCAGGGGATAGGATTTTTGTCCTGGTCCACCGGCTGGGACAAATACCGACTTTCCAACCATCCACTTTGTTTCAAATAAAATTTTCGTAGAAAATACAGCTCCAGAAGGGCTGCTGTTCCACGATATCTTCTCATCCAGCTTTTAAGGGTAATGAGCATAATTTGAATACTTTTGAAGTTTGAGCTAATTTAACAATTTTGATGAGGTAAAAGTTCCACGATATTGACCCGAACTGTATTATAAATAGAGAATAAATTCAAATTTTTGACAAAATACTCTGAAAATAATTTCACTGGCACTAAAGTTGCGTACACCTCGATGACACTTGCTCTGTACTGGCATGAATTTAGTTCAATCCACAAAAATAATACATTAAAGGTTCAAATTTTTATCTTGACACCCAAATTTAAACCCGGAAGCACTAAATCCAATTGGGAGGATCAGGTATTACCAAATGAAAATCTGACACTCCCGATCTACGTGACTAGCCAGTGATCAGATATTGTTCATTCACAATCATGACATCCCCCCCCCAAAAAAATTATCGTGAATAAAACAATTTCAGTAATAGTAACCACTTACAATGCGTAACAAACCATTGTATGAAGTCAGGACAGCTAATGGAAGATTACATGACAGTCAGGCGAGGTATTATTATCTTTCAGGAAATATGGACATGGCGAGGTATTTCACTACGGTCGCCGTTCAATCTCAAGAATATCGGATATTACATTCCTTCTTTCTTGGGGTCAAATTATGTCAATAAGAAATTCAATGTTTTTGGATAACAATTTATGTCAGCACTTCAGAAAATAATAAAATTCCTGATCAGGAAATCTCCTATACATTATTATGTTTCTGGTCGGGCTTATCTGAATGATATAGATTATAAAGCTACAAAAATCAAAAGTCAGATTGAAAGTTCCAAAAGCCCATCAAGAACAGAAATTATTAATTATTTGCTGACACAATTTGATGGAAATACATCGTATCTGGAAATTGGCGTAAGAAATCCAGCAGATAACTTTGATCTTATAAATGCGAACGAAAAATATGGAGTAGATCCTGGCAAGGAATTTCCAGACAATAACGTAGCCTTTCAAATCACAAGTGATGAATTTTTTGAAAAGCTGGAAAAAGAGGAGATCTTATCCGCCGATAAACGGTTTGACCTGATATTTATCGACGGGCTTCATCTCGCAGACCAGGCAGACCGGGATATAACCAATGCGCTCAAGTATATTAAAAAAAATGGCTTTGTCGTGTTGCATGATTGCAATCCTCCGTCATGGTGGCACGCAAGGGAAAACTTTCAATTTCATCACAGTCCTGCAAAAAAGGAATGGAACGGAACGACCTGGAAAGCATTCTTGAAATGGCGTTTCAACCCAGTTGTATATTCATGCTGTATAGATACAGATTGGGGGATAGGTATTTTGTCCAAAAAAATCACAATCGGTAGAAGCATCACACCGGTTAACCCTTTTTATGAATTTGACGATTTTGACAGGAATCGAATTGAATACTTGAACCTGATCTCATTCGACACCTTTCAAAGCATCATAGAAGATCCCGAAATCCAATATTGTTTTAAACAATGAGTTCCCCTTGAAAAGATAAAATACGGATAGACCCGATGAAAATTACTGTATCGGTCATTGTGACCACGTATAATTCCGAAAAAACAATAGATCGAACTCTGCGATCGATTCTGAATCAGCAGGGCATTGGAACAGAATTCGATATCGAACTCATCGTAGCTGACGATTGTTCCAACGATGGAACAGTGGAAAAAATCAGACAATACGATGCCAAATTTATAAGTACAGAAAAAAACTCCGGCGGACCCAATAAAGGTCGAAACCTGGGATTGGCAATTTCTACCGGTGATTTCATTTGCATCGTGGATCATGACGATGAATGGATGCCGCATAAAATTATCACCCAATTAACCTATTTAAAAAAAGTCCCAATCGTGACCTGCGGGTATACGTTGTGTGATACGAACGAAAATAAAAAAAGTGACCAGGTGACGCGTTCAGATTCCCAATACATTTATTTTGAGAAAAATCACACCTTCTTAACCCGGCTCTCGCGTGATTTTAAAGAGCAAACAGCGTATGAAAGCGGTGCCATCTATTGGGGAGGTTCACGAAATATCCTTTACGAAGAATATTCAGGGATCGTGGATTACGATAGGCAGTTGAAATTATATCATAATCGGGATTCGATAGAAGTATCTGAACCGCTCTTTTACAGATATGAAAACAATAAAAATCTGTCTAAATCGGCGGAATGTTGGTACAACGATTCATACATATCCTTGATGGCTATAGGTCAATATGCGGCACGATATCCTAAGGAAGCCCGACATGGCATAAGGAATATATTCGGGAAACTGGGAAGGTACTATTATCTATATAAAGATAATATGACGGTTGCCCGATTCTTTTTCTGGAAATCAGACTTACTGGACTGGAAGACCATTGTTTTTATACTTACTTCTTTTTGGGGATCGGACTATGTCAAAAAGAGATTGAATAAAAATACCGGATATCAGGCCAGGAAGAACGACGAATAAAGTCGAGTCCCCGGGAGTTCTCCATCGACCTGGTGTTCCATTTCATAAATTCTAAAATCTTATGAAACAGAGTATTATTGCGCTGAACTTTTTTGTGTATGTGTCTTTTTTCGGTATTGCATGAACAAATAGAAACCAATGGACAATACAACCAAAATCGAAAACACCATCGACAACTTGTCACCAACTATATAACTGTCAGGCCTGAACACCATTCGTATCTCATGATTTCCGGCAGGAACCTGGACCGCCCGGAGTAAAAAATTAGCCCGAATCAGTGGAACCTCTTTACCATCGATAGTGGCGATCCAACCCGGACCATCGTACCATATTTCAGAAAACACCAGAAGCCCGTCTCCATCGTTTGTGGTGTGATAAATCAGATCATCCGGGATGCTCTGGCTCCGCTCAACGGCTCCCACTGCAAAGTTCGATTTCCCTGCCAGTTCCTCTCCAAATTCTGACTGATTTACCACGGCCGTCGTACGAACAGGAAGATTTTCAAGTTGCCTGAATTCTTCATCCGGAGAGTTAACCGTTATCACCTCCTCCACAAACCAGGCCGGACCGGTGGCCCCTCCATTCTCCCGGGCCTGACCATCCTGGCCGATGATATATTTGGTATTGAGCATATCGAGGACGTTCTGATTGCCTCTGCTGATATAGCCGTCGATCAGATCCTGATAGCGAGACATTTTGACCGCATGATAACCACCTATCGTATTGTGAAAATAGGAGGTCATATTGGAGTTGAAAGTATTGATGGAATGATCCAGTACCCGGTAATCGGCCCTGTCCTCTTCCAGATTCATAAACTGAGTGTCGACCGGGCGGGCGGTAAAGGTTTGTTCGTAGGCTCGTTTCGTTTCAAAATTGTCCATACTAAAATACCGGTAGCTCACCGGCAATGCATCCAGCAAAAAGACAAGTCCCAAAACGGCGGCAAACCACACCACGTTCATTTTTCTCCTGTAAAAAAACACCAACGCTCCAGCCGCCAGCGCAGCCATCAGAAACGAACGCAACGCGTCCTGCCGGAGCAAGGTAGCCCGGGCCTCTTTGATGATATCCAGTACGTTTTGCTGAGCGTATTGCTGCGCGTTGGCTCCTTCAAACGAGAACATGGAAGGACCAACGAGCGCAATCAACAAACAGATTCCAGCCACCGATCCCATCCGAATCCAATAGCTTCCGGGAATCGTTATTTTCTTTACCGGTTTGAATCCCTTTTGCCATTGATCAAGACCCATCACTGCTCCAAAAGCCAAAAACATGGGCATCACACTCAGCGCACTGGTAGGGGCCCGGAAATTTTTGAACATCGGGAAATAATCAAAAAGTATCTGGTTGAACCACGCAGCATTTCTGCCCATGGAAAGGATTAGCAAGATGGCTGTGGCACCACCAAACAACCACTTTTGATCCCTGGACAAAAAAGGGAACACGAAAACGAATACCAGGATGAGTGCCGCTCCAAAATATACAGGACCCGAAGTAAAGGGCAGGTCACCCCAGTAAAGAGGTCCCAGATATTTACCTCCTTTTTGAGGAGCCCCATTTTGCCGGAGCAGATTTTCCAGCTGTGTATCGTGTGGTACAGGTTCCTGACTTCCCCCTCCTGCAGCTCCTGGAATCAGTGATGCCCACAAATCCGTAAATCCATTGCTCCATTGCATCGCATATTCCCAACCCAGGCCTTCCGTTGTGTTGGTTTGTGCCTCTTCCACCAGGACAGATCCACCCCGCGTGGACGCATCTTTGTATTCCATCGAAGTCCAGATCCGGGATGCATTGGCCAATAACCCCAGGATCAATCCGATCAGTAACACAGCGCTTACTTTTCCAAGCGCGGTGTATTGCCCCGATCTGATCCACCTCACGAGTTTGTAAAGGAGGAAAGGAATCATGGCCAGTACAAAGTAATAGATCATTTGGGGATGATTGGCCATAATGGTCAGGATCGTTCCCAGGGTAAATACGATACCACCCGGGAAGTATTTCTTTCTACTCAGAAGTATAAGGCCCGTAAGCAAAAGCGGTATATAACATATGGTAACGATCTTGCTCATATGACCCGCGCTGAAAAGCACAAAATTATTCACCGTCAGAATGGCAGCCAGAGCCCCAGCGGTAGCCAGCCAATGGTTGATCTTAAGGCTTTTTAGGCAAAAAAAGGTAATGATCATCCCCAATAGAAAGTATCCGATCGGTCGATCGATCAATTTCATAAACGCTGTCTGGACCCTATACATGATATTGCCCTGGTATTTCAGACTTACAAAGTAAGAGGGCATACCTGAAAAAATAGCGTCCGACCACAAAACTTCTCTTCCTGTTTCTTCCCGCAGATCAGAAAGTTCTTTGCTTTTGGCGATATACTGAACTGTGTCCCCGGCTTTATATTGCTTACCCTGGATCTGAGGAAAAAAACAAATGATGGAGATTATCACAAATATGGCCAAAGAGATGGCTGTATTGATTGCATTTTTCCTGTTGATCATCCTGAGTAGGGTGTTATTGAAACGTAAAAGTATTTAATAATTATAGAAATGTAATAATTCCGGATTGTATTGTTCAAGGGTCAAAATTAAAATTAACTCTCCAGATGTTCTACCAATTTCTCCCAGTCACCTTCCTTCTGGCTGATGTCGTTCTTTATCCGGATCAGTTGTTCGTTGAGTTCCTGAATCTTAGAGGGTGTAATACCAGCTTCTGCAAACTTCATCTCGATGGATGCCTTTTCCTTTTCCAGTTTTGAGATTTGGTTTTCCACGCTCCTGATCTTCTTCCGCAATTCGTAGTCCGATTCCGTATTCTTCTTATGGCTGACCGGAAGAGGAGGAGAATCCTGGGTATTGACCGCTGCATTGGCAAGATAGTCGTTGTAGGTGCCATTGAAATCGCGAACCTCACCTTCCCCATCCAGGATAAAAAGGTGGTCGACGATCTTATCCGTCATATACCGGTCGTGACTGGCTATCAATATGCAACCCTCAAATTCCATCAGGAATTCTTCCAGGGTATTGAGGGTCAGGATGTCCAGATCATTGGCAGGTTCATCCAGGATCAGAAAATTGGGATTGGTCATCAGAACCCGAAGTAACTGGAGTCGCCGTTTTTCTCCCCCACTCAACAGCGAATACCGTACTCTATGTCTGGATCGGGGAAAGAGAAATCTTTCCATGAGCTGTTCTGCGCTGAGGGTACCGCCATTTTTTAGGGGAAGATGATCGGCGATCGAGCGGATCACATCGATCATCGGCACGTCGGTTTCGGGCAACCGCTCTTCCTGTCGAAAATATCCAAATCGGGTATTTTCTCCAATCACGATTTTACCCCCGTCCGGTTCTACCTCTCCGGTGAGCATCTTGATAAATGTCGATTTTCCACTTCCATTTTTTCCGACCAAACCAATTTTCTCACCTTTTTTCCATTTGTAGGAAAAACCATCGATCAGAACGCGATCCCCGTATCCTTTCCGCACATTGTGGCATTCCAATATCTTGGATCCCATCCTGTGTGGTAGAATATTGAAAACCAATTCCTGCTGGTAAATCTCCTGCTGCGCTTTCTGACGGATTTCATCAAACGCATCCACCCTGGCCTTATTCTTGGTCGTCCGGGCCTTGGGCATCCGTCTGATCCATTCCAGTTCCTTGTTCATGAGCTTTCTGGCCTTGGTGGTGGTCGACGCCTGCAAAGCCGCCCGTTCTTCCCTTTTTTCCAGAAAATTTCTGTAATTACCCGGGTAGGAGTACAGTTTGCCCTGATCCAGTTCGAGAATCTGATTGCAGACATCTTCCAGAAAATATCGATCGTGGGTGACCATAAACAACGTTTTGGTCGATTGGCTCAGATATTTCTCCAACCAATCGATCATTTCCACATCGAGATGATTCGTCGGTTCATCCAGGATCAGCAGATCGGGGTCATCGATCAACAACCGCGCCAACAAAACACGTTTGACCTGTCCACCGCTCAATGTATCCATCCGGCGATCAGATTCCGGAACCAAAAGCTTACTGAGGATCTCTTCTATCCGTGATTCGACATCCCAGCCCTGACTGTGATCCATCGCCTGAACGGCTTCGGCCATCAAGTCCTGATCATCATTCAACTGCGCTTCCCGGTACATTTTCATGGCCTGTATCTCGGGCGAGGGATTGCTGAAAATATAATCCAAAATGGTTTTACTCCTATCGATATCCTCCTGCTGGGGCAGATAACCCGTACGGATGTCCGGATTGACGTACAACCGGTAATTGGCGCTATCTGACTTTTCCTTCCCCGTCAACATATGAATAATCGTGGATTTGCCTGTCCCATTGGGAGCGATAAATCCAATTTTGTCCCCCTGCGACATATGAATCGTGAGATCTTCAAAGAGCACACGGTCTCCGTGTATCCTGGTCATATGTTCGGCACTCAGTATATGCATCGTGGATTCTTGTTTTAGGATTTAGGATCTAGTATTCTGTCAAAACAAAAATTTTAATTTCATTCGGGTTCTTTTGAGCCATCTCATCGTTGCTCCTCAATCATAGAACCCCGGCTATCCTCATTTAAAGCGCCTTGATCTGACTTATTTCATGAAAGTCATAAAGGATCGATCCGGCATAAATGGACTTTCATAGCGACTACAAAGCTAATAAATTGGGGCAATACGTGAGAGTAAAGATTGGGGATGGATGATATACTGAAATGCCAGAGCACGGTGGTCCCCTTGGTTTAATGTCAATCTCGGTTTGAGATGCCCCTCCCCCCCTGCTTCCCAGGCTTCCCTGACGTTGGTACACATTTAAAAAAGTATAATATATCTCAATGAAATATGCATTCGTACCTCAGAAAAACACTTCTACGTTGTCGGACAAACTACATGCAACATCCCTGACACATTAATTATTTGATCCATAACGGCGCAAGTATATTTGGAAATGATTGAGAGCCGTAGGCTCGGATTGATATTGTAGCCCTCGATTTTCAATCGAGGGATAATGGGTTGCACCAAAGCAAAGAGATCCGTACATACGCACCGTTGGTAAGATCGATCCATATACATAAATATACCGGTTTCAACCGATGAACTACGAAATAAGAAACCTATTTGAAGTGCATGAATAGAGATCGGTCGATCCTACGGATCTCAAATTAATAATTGACCCATTTACCCCCGTACGGGGCGCTATCAAATGGGTCGAACCTACGGTTCTCGGATTTGAGTCTTACTACCAGAAATGAGTACCTGCCTACCT
>CALEIL010000132.1 GCA_937876435.1 uncultured Bacteroidota bacterium | reverse complement strand
CAGGGTCAATGCCGCGGCAGCAATCAGCGCATGGGTATGATCGGGAGTAGCGATCATGACGGCCTCGATCGTATCTCCCATTTCATCAAACATCCGCCGCCAGTCTACGAATTTCTTCGCATCCGGATATTCTTCGAAAACGTTCTGTGCATATTTTTGATCGACATCGCACAAGCCGACGATGTTCTCGGTCTTCATCGCCCCCAGATTCCACCGGCCTTTCCCTCCGATTCCGATACCGGCGATGTGGAGTTTGTCGCTCGGCGCCTTGTGACCCAGTCCAGAAATGGTATGAGCAGGCAAAATCATCAGCCCGGCCCCTACCTGAGAAACCTGATCAATAAAACGGCGCCTTGATATTTTTCTATTCATAGTAATATGGTTTTACACTTTCTATTCATCGCCCATATCGACTTCTACGTCATACAATTTCTGGTGCATCTGCTTCAATTCACTCTCCGGCATTTTAATCACTTTTCGATCATACGTCATGAGGCCGTTGATTTCGACTTCCACATCCGTGGTCTGTGTGTAAATAGCTGCGGACAATCCTTTGCTGATCAGGCCGGTCAAACGATCGATGTACTCGCTGTACCGATTTTTAAGATCGGCTTTATTTTCAAAACTACGGTATCCCCAATTGTCCTTCTCCTGCCACGTATGCCCTTCCAGGGGCAGGCCCAGTCCTCCGTATTCCCCCAGTACCAGGATCTGATCCTCCCCAAACAATTCTGCTTTGGGCATTTGTGGATCGGGATAATTGTGAATATCGATTATATGACCCGATTTAGTATAATTGCCCCCGCTGGCTCCGTTGACCAATCGCGAAGGATCGTACTCGACCGTCCAGTCGACCACTTTTTCCGTATCAAACTGCCCCCAGGCCTCATTAAATGGCACCCACACGACTATACTCGGAGAATTGTATAAATCGTCCATGATTTCCTTCCACTCGGTATGAAAAATGGATTTGGACTCTTCCGTCCGGTCTTTTTCTGTCCCCGTTCCATAGCGCCCGGGATCCTGATTCCATTGGTTGCCCAGATCACCGCTGGGCATATCCTGCCATACCAGCAGACCCAATTGATCAGCGTGGTAATACCACCGGGCTGGTTCCGTTTTGACGTGCTTGCGAATCATATTGAAACCCATTGCTTTGGTTTTCTCAACATCAAAACGCAAGGCTTCATCGGAAGGAGCCGTATACAGCCCATCGGGCCACCAGCCCTGATCAAGGGGTCCAAACTGGAACAAATATTCATTATTGAGCAGCATTCGCTGGATCCCATTCGCATCGGTTTCCATGCTGATTTTTCTCATTCCAAAATAACTATCCACCTGGTCAATTTTCTGATCATCCCGCCAGAGTGATACCGTCAGATCGTACAAAAACGGGTCATCTGGTGACCATAGCCTGGGTTGATCAATATACACAAATGCAGGTGACTTTGCAGAGGTGATGATACTTCCTACCTCCTGATTTCCGTCGGAGACAGATACATGAAGCATATCACCGGCCTGGGCGTTCTCCACCATGGGAATCACGTTAACCAGGCTCTGATCCACGTTGGGTGTGATTTTGATCGAGGAAAGATAGGTTTCCGGGACGTATTCCAGCCAGACTGTTTGCCAGATTCCGGTCACCGGGGTATACCAGATTCCATGAGGGTCATTAATTTGTTTACCCCGGGGTTGTGGACCGTCACTGGTCGGATCCCATACTTTGATCACCAGTTCGTGACTATTGCTGCCGGACCCATTGACCAGAGTGGTAATGTCGATCGAAAAGGGATCGTAGCCTCCCTTATGTGAGCCTGCTTCCTGTCCGTTGACGAACACTGTCGTTTCCCAGTCTACCGCTCCAAAATGGAGTAAAACCCGGTCATCCTGGCCACGTCCGGTCAACTGAAATGAAGTTCTATACCACAATATGCTATCCTGACCTACCCTTTTCCCCACGCCAGAAAGCGCTGATTCTATCGCATACGGAACCAGAATTCTGCCGTCAAATGACGAGGGCCTGGAAGATGAGGCGGGCAGGATAGAATAATCCCACAGGCCGTTGAGGTTTTGCCACTTTTCCCGTACCATCTGCGGGCGGGGATATTCCTGTAACACATTTTCGGGGTCCATTTCACTGGCCCATGGTGTGGTAATTTTGTTTCCTGCTATCTTCCATTGGGAGTTTTGGCTGACGGCCGCGGACCATACAGTACAGAAGATCGCGGCTAGTAGAAAACATTTTCGCATTGTATATTAATTTTAATTTAAAGCATGAAATTAATAATAATTATTAAATATACAGTTTTGTAGCTGGAGATAAACGAGGACAGCGTGCGCGATAGAGGGTCCTGGAGCCCGACCAGAGAGCAGAGCGATCTGGTCTTCCCTGTGAGCACAAATTCCGAAACACCAGAATATTGGCAGACCGCCAGGCAAATACTACC
>CALEIL010000131.1 GCA_937876435.1 uncultured Bacteroidota bacterium | reverse complement strand
GGTCACCAAATGGCAAGGACATACGGACGAACAATTAAAAATGATGAAGAAAGGGATCCGACGTTTGAATGAGCAGGGAATTGAATCTCTGAATCACCAATAGTTTGGGAAGAGTTCCTTTTACCTTCAATACGAATACATTAAAGGCAACCAAATTCTTAATACCGGTCCCCATTAAAAACCTTGCAGGACCTTCTGGTGTTTAATTATTATTTCGTAGTTTACCGACTTCGAATTGTGGTAGCAAATCACTAGTGTCCTGTTATTTCTCATTGATTATCAGGAGTTTGCAATTTAGATTTGCGATGATTTTGTAATTTAATTCAATAACAGACACATTATCAGGCGTTTACGTGTGTAGCATTATCCTCAGAGACTGTATTTTGTGTAAAAATTGAGTTTAATTTATAAAAGCTCTTTAGAAGTTGATAGTCAGTTGATTATCATCATTTTTGATCTGTTTTTCAACTGTTTTGAACAACTCGTGGACTGGAGTCTTATCCAGTAATGAAATCCCTAGAATTTGCAGAACTTCATAAATAGATCGCTCCGACTTCAGATTGGACTCCGCTATTGCGACCATACAGTATGTGATTATGGCACAATAGATTTGTATTCTTACTGCATTTTCTGAAGTTCCCCAAAAGGATTTTATCTTTAAATGCTGCTTTACCCATTTGAAAAAAAGTTCCACCATCCATCGCTGTTTATAAAGCATGGCAATTTCAATTGCTTTTAAGTCTATATTGTTCGTTAGAAAAACAAAAACCTTATCTGTTTCCTCATCGAAATATTTCACCCTCCTTATTTTATCAGGATATTTCATTGAGGCTTCGTTGCCAGTTAACACCCCTGTTTGATCATATATAACTCCGGTAGATCGGTCAACCTTTTTGGAGTAAATCCGTCGGAATTTTAAATTTTTCTTGGATCGGATGACAAAATATGCGGAGTGCTCTGTAATAATATGAAGTCTCTTGAAGTCAATGTACGCACGATCAAATATGTAATATGCTCCTGTTTCATAGGGGATATGATCCATAGCGTTGACATCATTTACGGAGGCTGAAGTTATATGGATGAAAGATGGGATCTGCGTTACAACATCATACATTGTATGTATTTTGATACCTGCCTTAGTCTTTTTAAAATTGGCCCACCAAAATACACTTAAGCATAGATCAATGGTAGTTGAGTCAAAAGCATAAATCTTACCTTCTATCTCAAAATCCGAAGAAGAGCGTTTTTTCTGTGCAATATCAATCAGTATAGAGGCGTATTCTTCAAATATCCTGTAATCCCGATTTGCATTAGCTTGAGCTAGATTGCTTCTGGAAACTTTTTTGCCAAGTCCCAAATGGTAGCTTTTATTACTATGAGCATTAATGACTACCGATAAATCTCGTAAGCTGTCCCTGTTGGTCAACTGTCCAAAAAGCATACACAGCAATTGATTCCAGCAAGTGAAATGCTTGACGTACTTATTGCCATTATACTTATCAACCAAACGATCGAAGGTGCGCCTAGGTAAAATATCAATCACCTGCGAGAAGACATATTTCCCAGTATTCATCAGACTTTATTTTTAGCCTGTGAATTTCTAATTTCAAATCGTCACGGTCACAAATTTCGCTACAACATACACTGTGATTGAATATCAAGCCTCGAGATATTGTTTTTAACGGACACTAGTGATCTACAATTAAAAAAGCTTAAAGCAATCCGATCTGAATCCTGTGTGACCATACTTTTGAATACCCACCGGACCAGTCCCGACAATGAGAAAGATGCCATAGTTCTGAAAAATCTGGTCAAAGAAGCAGAAGAACGCCTCCTCGCAACTGAAGACAAACGGAAGGCGAGGAAACTAATAGAGAGACTGAACGATTTAGTATCCGGCATAAAGCACACCTACAATATCGAAAGTCTGGCCTTATTCGTCAATGAAGATGTGGCAGAATATATGCGATTGCCCGTGGCGGTACAGAATAGGGTGATCATCGATGAGACCTTCGCCACCCGCGATTTGATCCGCGCCATCCATCTGGAAACCAATTATTATATCCTGGTTCTCAGTCAACAGAAAGCCCGGCTAATAGAAGCTTTCAACGACAAGGTAGTGCGGGAAATCTCAGGCAATTTCCCATTAGAGAATGAGCAGCAGTCTACAGAACGGGAAGATCTTTCCATTTCCAGCAAATACACAAGAAGGCTGGCAGAATTTTTCAACCGGGTAGACAAGGAAGTCCATCGGATATGGAAGGATGACCCGCTACCCGTTCTGATCGGTACAGACACGAGTAATCATCAGGAATATCTCAACGTGGCAGACAACAAAGGAATTTACCTCGACGTCCCACCCACCAATTTCCAGGAGAATGACCCTTCGCACGCCATTGCTTCTTCTGCGTGGGAACTCCTGGAGGGTAAAGTCCGCAAACGGAATCAATCACGCAGGGATGAACTCAAAAAAGCTGTAGGTCAGAATAAGTTTCTCAGTGACGTCAATGAAATTTGGCGAAGTATAAAACAAGGCAGAGTGCAAACACTTTTCGTGGAAAAGGGACTATTCCAACCAGCGGTCATCGAGAATGAATTGATCAAATTTGTAGGTATTGAAGAGCTTCATCACAAGGAAGTGATCGACGACATTTACGATGAATTGATAGAGGAGAATATGGAATACGGAGGGGATGTGGTGTTTTTACCCGAAGGAGAACTGGATAAATTCAATGGATTTGGGGCGGTAACGAGGTATTGAGGGTCACCCCGGGGGCCCGGTGTGACAGGTTGAGGGAGAATGTAGAGACGCATGGCCATGCGTCTATTAAGAGGCAGAGAATGAATTTGAGGAATCAGCGATCCCTGATTTTTTCTGGAAATAGC
>CALEIL010000130.1 GCA_937876435.1 uncultured Bacteroidota bacterium | reverse complement strand
GTCCCACTTCCCGGGGGAGTCCGGTCTGTCACCTGATCCAGGTTTATTCCATTTTCTTGGGGTGTCCGGTCTATCGCCAGATCTGGGTTTATCCCATTTCCCGGGGAAGTCCCGTCTGGCGCCTGATCTGGGTTTGTCCCACTTCCCGGGGGAGTCTGGTCTGTCGCCTGATCTTGGTTTATCCCACTTCCTGGGAGAGTCTGGTCTATCGCCTGATCTGGGTTTATCCCACTTCCTGGGAGAATCAGGTTTGTCACCTGACCTGGTTTTTTCCCATTTTCTGGGGGAATCGGATTTATCCCATTTTCTCCCTGTACCGGATTTTTCGCGATGACCCGATCCACCTTTGGCATCACTGGATTTGAATGGTCTCTTATGGTCAGATCTTCCGCGTGAAGTTTCATCCCGGCTGGTTTTATCCCGGTTTGGATTATCCCGTTTACTGGCAAAACTGAGTTTGGCAAACTGGCATTTGATAGGTCCATTATATACTATCAATTCTTTTTCAACCCGAAAGCCTGCTTTGCGGAGATTTATATCAACCGGGCAAATAATCCAGTTATCGTAGGATTTATAATGCCTGTAGAGCATGTTATTGATCTGGTTGTAAAATCTCAGTTGGTCTTCCACCTTTAATCGCACGTTGTAAGGTGGATTAATGATTACCGTGGCATGTACCAATGGAGGCTCGTATTTGAAAAAATCGTGGTTGTAAATCTGCAACGATTTGAAACTCCCCGCTGTGAGCGCATTTTTTTTCGCACCCTGAACGGCATCATTGTTGAAATCGAAACCGATAATTTCCGGGCTATTGCGATTCACCCTCATTTTGGCTCCTTTCACGATAAGTTCCCACCTTTCTTCGTCGTAATTGGGCCAATGTTGGAAACTAAAGCTTTTCCGGTTAATCTGAGAAGGTATATTCCTGGCGTATCTGTGTGCCTCGATCATCAGAGATCCGCTACCGCACATAGGATTGAGCAGGGGGGATTCTTTGTCCCATCCTGTTAACTGAATCAGCCCGGCTGCCAGTACCTCACTTAGCGGTGCGATACCCGGATATTTTTTGTACCCCCGGATGTGCAACGATTGGCCACTGCTGTTGAGTGAAATCGTGACGGAAGTATCCCGGATAAATAGGGTAATGTCGATATCCGGATCCTTTTTGTCGACCGTAGGTCGTTCATCCCTCACTTCCCGGATCCGATCCACAATGGCGTCTTTGCAAATAAGGGCGGCGTACATCGTATTATCAAAAAAAGATGAAAAAACGTCCGTGTCGATCGCAAAGGTTTTTCCTTCGGGGATATATTTTTCCCACTCGATTTCCTTGCTTTTGGTATAGACGTCCTGGGCTTGTTCTATCTCGAAGGAAACAATTTCGGATAATACTTTCAAGGCCAGCCTCGATTCCAGGTTGACCCGATACATAATTCTGGGTGTTCCGGAAAAAGCTACTCCTCTGTTTTGGATTTCGAGGTCCGTTGCTCCCAGTTCTTTTAGCTCCGCTTCGAGGAGCTTTTCCAATCCGGTAAATGTTTTTGCTATGTATTGATCCATGAAAGTTGTCTTCTGCGATGCAATGATAATCAGGAACATCGAGTTCTGTGCAATCTAATGCAATTTGTATATAATTTATTTCTAAGCCCCAATGAATCCGGCCATCGGAATTGGGAGTACTAATACTCCGTCAAGACAAAAATTTAATTTCATTCGGGAACTTTCGAGCCATCTCATCGTTGCTCCTCAATCCTAGAATTCCGGCTATACTCATTCGAAGCGCGTTGATCTGACTCAAAATATCCTCGAATGATTCATAAATATTAATCCTGACGGAGCACTAATGCCGGATTCAACCATTTCGTATAAGGAAAGAGACATTCCTGCCTCAAAAATCCTTTTTCCCTCTCAGTTCAAATGACCGATATTGAAACTGTAGTAATAAGTCTGATCTTCGCCCGGGTATTTGCCGGCCAGGGTTATATTTTCCCCGGCTGCCAGAAATTTCTTATAAAATTCCTTGACGTCCAGGATAAATTCGTTGTTGATAGAGGTGACGATAAATCCTGGTTTCAGATTGAGGGTTTCAGCCATGCTGTTTTTGTACGTGCTTTCGATCCGGATGCCGTGGGTCTCGTATTTATCGATCTCCATCGGTTGCATATTTCTTACCTCAATTCCAAATTTGAGCAATAACGGGTAATCTGGATTGTCGCTTTCCTGTATCAGTGTGATATCAATGGTATCCACTTTTCGGTCCCGTTGATAAATCATCCGGACGGGTTGTCCGGGTTGGATGCTCCACAATACTTCCTTCATATGGTTGATAGAGATAATGTCCTGACCAGCAATGCTGAGGATATAGTCGAACAATTCGAGCCCTTCCCATTCTGCAGGGGTGTTTTTCTCGACTTCCTCTACCCGGATCGCCGAAGTCCGGTTTCCAACCCTTGATTCAGGTGGGATCGTATTGTATCCAGCCCTGATTCCCAGAATTCCCCGGTTGACGTAACCGTACGTTCTGAGATCTGAAAGAATTTTATGGGCCAGATTGGAAGGGATAGCGAACGCATATCCCTCAAAATTCCCGGATCTCGTCAAGATCGCTGTATTTATCCCAACCAGTTCTCCATTTTGATTGATCAACGCTCCACCACTGTTGCCCGGATTGATCACAGCATCTGTCTGTATGAAAGATTCGATCACGTTGGGATTTTTGCTCACTCCCAATTGCCTGTGTTTTCCACTGATAATTCCTTCGGTGACCGTGGCCTCCATTCTGAATGGGTGACCCAGGGCAAATATTTTTTGCCCCACATGAAGGATATCGGAATTTCCAAATTCGCTGAACGTCAAATCCTCCGCTTCGATTTTGAGGAGAGCCAGGTCGGTTTTGGCGTCGTACCCGATCACGTCAGCCGGGAGGGTTTCTTTATTCCAAAGGATCACTTCTATGTCTTCAGCGTTCTCTATGACATGGTAATTGGTGCATATAAAACCATTCTCCGAAATGATCACTCCGGATCCGTTCTGGTTGACTTCGTTGGAATAAAACTTCCCAAACCATTGCTTCCTACCCGATTTGATTTTCACCAGGGATTTGAGTCCTGTTTCAAAAATATCGGCCACCACGTCTTCCGAATTTACCGGTAGATAATTGCGGCTAAACGTCGACTGGGGAGTTGGTGGATTTATAGGATACAGGGTGGCAGGAATTCTTTCTCGGACAATAATGGTTTCCGGCTTTTCAAATAACTTGAATAAGGCTATGGTTATAAAAGACGCCAGGATAGCGGTCATTAATATCGTCAAACTATTCTTCATAATTGGTTTTCAAATCCTAAAGCCGGATCTAAATATAACATTTTCTAGTCAGACTCACCCAATTCTGATTTCAATACGCATTTTTTGGGAGAACCTTTATTCCATCAAAAACAAAGAAACCTGTTGAAGTGTTGAGAAGAAGTAGTGAAAAAACTCAATGGTGATTTGGTATTTTTCGCATAAAGCGGTAAACATTACGGATAATTTATCAATTTCGCTTTGAGGAATGAAGTACCAGTACTCCATTTTATAAATTCTTAAAACTTATGACGGATTCTTTTTCATCGTATTATTATCATCATCGAAAGCCTTATGTAGCTATGGCTATGCCTTCCCACCCTTGGATAGGGATCCTCGGTTCCCTCATCAAAGGTCTACCAGACCTTT
>CALEIL010000129.1 GCA_937876435.1 uncultured Bacteroidota bacterium | reverse complement strand
GCCCGCAATGGAAGACAAGACCCAAGAAATGTTTGACTCGGTAGGGCAGCTTTTTGCGCAATACGGTGTCAAGAGCCTCACGATGGACGACATATCCCGTCACCTCGGCATATCCAAAAAGACCCTGTACCGGCATGTAAAAGACAAGAAGGATCTCGTATTGAAATGGCTTTCCCTTCGCATTGGGCAAAACCAGTGCAACTACCTCGAGCTGGACAAAGCCGGGGGGAACGCCATCGATTTGCTGATGGCGCTCAACAAGGAGGTGGGCATGGAGTTGAGCCAGTTGCACCCGTCCATTTTGTTCGACTTGCAGCGGTATTACCCCGAAGCCTTTACGGTTTTGTTGCGGCACAAGGAAGAGTTCATTTACAACCAGATATTGGAAAACCTGGAGATCGGAGTACGGCAGGGGCTGTACCGGGAAAACCTGAATCCGGAATTGATTGCCCGCATTTACATCGAGATGATCGATTCTTTGCTGTCCAACAACAAATTCAATTTGCCGGACATTTTGTCCTGCACGTTATGAAAACTAAAATTGATCCATCATGAGAAGAATATCACATAAATCGAGGATTGGCCTGGGGGTTATCTTACTGGTCCTGGGACATGCTGTTTTGACGAACGCGCATTCGGTGGGACCATCAAATATTTTCAAGGTTGATGCATTTTCCATCGATGTGTCCGGTAACGTAACCGATAGGAATGGGGATCCCCTCATAGGCGTCAATATTCGGGTCAGGGGATCCGACCAGGGCACGGCTACTGATTTGGAGGGGAATTTTTCACTGGAGGAAATCGAAGAGGATGCGGTCTTGGTGTTTTCCTATATCGGTTATCGGACCCAGGAAGTACCGGTGAACGGCAATACTGATATGACCGTCATCATGCAGGAGGATTCCGAAACCCTGGAAGAAGTAGTGGTGGTGGGTTATGGAACGGTCAAAAAACGATCGGTGACCTCAGCCATTTCAAAAATAGAAAACGAAAAACTGGATCAGATACCCGCCGGCCGGCCCGAATCGGCGTTGGTCGGACGAATGGCCGGGGTCAATATATCCCAGGTCCGCGCCACGCCCGGGTCGGCCCCTACCATTACCATACGGGGACCCGGATCCATCTCTGCCAGCAATTCGCCCCTCATAGTGATCGATGGATTCCCAGGGGGGAGCTTCAGCAATATCAACATGAATGATATTGAATCGATCGAGGTGCTGAAGGATGCCTCCTCAGCCGCTATCTACGGATCCAGAGGATCGGGCGGTGTCATCATCGTGACCACCAAAAGCGGTGTTTCAGGAAAACCGAGACTCAATTTTAATTCCTACGTTGGTATAGCTTCCCCGATTATGCACGGAGAAGATCAGTGGATCGAGGGCGGTCAGGAATTTCACGATTATACCGCCCGGTATATCAACCGGGATTATGCCTGGGTGGGTGGGGATCCTTCGCTTCCCTTGTGGGACGATGAACGCCGCCCCGTTCAATATCGCGTGAATCCGGTTATCAGCGAAGGTAATTACAACTGGGAGGATATTATTTTAAATCCGGCACCGATGCAAAATTACAACCTTTCGGTCGCGGGAGGCCGGGATGGCAATGATTATTACATTTCAGGAACTGTCAAAGATGAGCAGGGTGTGATCAAAAATACGGGATATCAGCAATACTCCATTCGGGCAAATGTCAATCTCAATATCACAGACCATATCGCAGCCGGACTGATGATCAGCCCCAATTATTCAAAAAGGAGAGTTTATTACGGAGGTTTGCAGAATCTCATCAAAATGCCTCCTTTTTTGTCGCCCGAAAAACAGGAAGACGGCAGCTATCTCAGACCGCGGGATTATTGGGGCAGCACGGTTTCCGGGGGCGTTAATCCATTGGCTACTCTGGAAGGAGCCCATCTTTACACGACCTCATTCAATAATGTGGGAGAGGCTTACGCCAGCATTCGGTTTTTGGAGGATTTCCAGTTAAGGTCCTCGTTTGGATTTAACATGAGCTATAGCACGGTTGAAAATTTTATCGAATCGAGGGCGGTGTCGTCCACTGTGACGAGTGGAAACGCTTCCGATGGCAGGGTGTTTAACTGGATCAATGAAAATGTATTGAGCTACAACCGTACTTTTGCGGACATTCACGATTTCTCAGCCATCGCCGGGGCATCCTATCAATACAACCTATCCAGGAATGCTTCCCTGACTGCAGAATCGGGGAGCTTCGCCAACGAAACCATCTGGACTCTGAACAACGCCATCGTCCTGCCTGGTTCTTATACCTCCAAGTCTCAATGGGGATTGACCTCCTATTTCATGAGGGTCAATTATGGTTTCATGGAAAAATACCTGGTTTCTGCTTCGATCAGAACGGACGGCAGCTCGAGATTTGGGCCCGAAAACCGATGGGGTTATTTCCCGTCTGCCTCGGTGGCCTGGCGGTTGTCACAGGAAGATTTTCTCATCAATTCCACAAGCGTCAGCGAGTTGAAGTTGCGTGCCAGTTACGGAGCGGTGGGTAATTTCAACATTGGAGATTTTCAGTACCTGGGAAGCATAGGGAGCGCCAACTATTCCCCGGATGGACAATTGGTGCAGGGGCAGGCTCAGGCGTCTTTTGGCAATCCGGGTTTAAAATGGGAGAAAACGGAGAGTTATGATATCGGGGTCGATCTGGGATTGTGGGACAACAGAATCCAGGTGACCGCGGATTATTACGATAAAAAGACCAATGATTTGTTGTACAACGTCAGCATCCCATCACTCTCGGGATTTACCAATACGATCGTCAACGTGGGAGATATCCGCAACAGTGGGGTGGAACTGGAACTGACGAGCCGGAATCTGACGGGTCAATTTAATTGGACTACGTCGTTCAATATATCCCACAATAAAAATGAAGTGGTGAGTTTGGGAGGTGACGTAGATCGGGTCATCAATACTCACAGTCGGGGAATGGGTTGGATACTGGAGGTGGGGCAACCCATGTTTTCCTACTACGCGTACAAAATGGAAGGCGTCCTTCAGTTCCAGGAAGATCTTGAAAACTATCCAATCATTCCTGGTCAGCGGCTGGGGACGGTCAGGTATGAGGATTTGAATGGAGACGGGACCATTACACCTGATGACCGGCAAATCCTCGGAAGTTTCATGCCGGACGTCCTATTGGGACTGGTGAACGACCTTTCGTGGAAAAACTGGGATATGTCGATCGCGATTCAATCCTCTTTGGGGAATAAAATGTATAATCTGGAAAATCTGTATTACCAGGGTCCCACGGTGAGTGCTTTCCTCAAGCCTGTGGTCGAAAATCAGTGGTGGTCAGAGGAAGAACCCGGGGACGGAAATCATCCCGCGACTTCTTTGGCGGCCCTCGAATTTGTGGGGAACAGCGATTACTATCTGGAAGATGCCTCTTTTTTAGCGATCCGGAGTATCAATCTGGGATATCAGTTTCCGGAAGCGATGATGGAACGGATCAACGTGAATCATCTGAGGCTGTATCTGTCGGTGAGCAACGCGCTGATGTGGACGGCTCAGGGCTTCAACGGCTACAATCCTGAAGGATTTACGACGGCCGGGATATCGGGCATAGGAAGTTTGCCCGGGCTCAATAACGGGTCAGAGCCGATCCCCAGAATAATTGCGCTCGGATTGAATATCAATTTTTAAGTAGTACAAACCGGACAAATATGAAAAATCGAATTATAATGTTTATCGGATTGCTGACCTCGATGTATCCATTCTATTCTTGTGATGTGGTGGATCTGGACCCTATCTCTACTTTGACGGAGGCCAATTTTTATAAAACTTCGGATGATATGGACCGGGCCGTATTGGGTGTTTACAACCGATATCAATCCAGGTTGCCGCGGGATTGGACCTTATTTGAAATGCCTACGGACTATCTATACATGTCATCGTACCGATTTATAGGGGGACTGGAGGCTCTCAATAACCTGGACTTTCATCCGCAGAACGACATTTTAAAAAATTTCTGGCAGGCAACTTACAACGGGATTTTCAGGGCCAATTCCGTATTGAAATATCTGGGTGTCCCTGAAGATTACAATGGGAATGAAAGGAGTCAATACGAAGGGGAAGCGAGATTTATGAGGGCGTTGTTTTATTTTGATCTGGTCCGGGTGTTCGGCGGAGTCCCCGGGGTCACTACGGTATTGACGATCGAAGAAACCAAAAACATCGCGAGATCCTCTGCTGAAGAAATTTACGGCCTAGTCGAGGAGGATTTACTGGCAGCCATCGATCTCCTGCCGGAAAGGACCGATATCGCCAAAGGCAGGGCGTCCAGGGAAGCCGCTACGGCGCTGTTGGGCAAGGTATATGTATATACCCAGGATTGGGAGCAGGCCCAATCAATGCTGGATATGGTGATTGGGTACGATTTTGAATTGATGGACAATTTCGGGGATTTGTGGAAGGAAGAGTTTGAAGACAACAACGAGGTCATTTTTGCGATGAAATATATCGCCAACGACAACGGACACGGACTTTCGAGGGATTTTCTCCCTTATTTTGGGGTAGAAGGCTATTCTTCTTCTGCCGGTGGAGAAGTCGCCCTGCCGGCCTGGAGTGGAATGAAGGTGTTCCTGGATGAGGATAGCCGCAAGGCAGCCACCTATACCGAGTATTGGAAATCACCCGGCAGTAATGATGAGGAAGCCTGGAGGCCGTACGTCAGCAAGTTTATCGCCCAAAACGCTTCCTCCTCGGGTCTGGACCTTCCCGTATTGAGGTACGCCGATATTTTACTTTTGAAATCAGAAGTAAGTTACCATCTGGGAGACAAGGAGGCTGCGCTGGAAGCTTTGAATCAGGTTCGGAGCAGGGCATTTAAGGGAAGTAGCCACAATTATACAGCGGCAGATATTGCCGATCCGGAGGATTTCCTGGATATACTACTGCTGGAGCGGCAACTCGAACTAGCCTTCGAGAATCAAAGATGGATGGATTTGATCCGGACCAGTCGCCTGGAGTCCGCCATGTCGGAAGTAGAATGGAGCTACAATCCTGGCACTGGTGAAGCTCAGAAAGTTCAGTTCAATATTCAGCCGCATCACAAACTGTTTCCGATTCCTCAGCACGAAATCGATCAATCGGAGCCTGGCGTGATCGAACAGAATCCTGGGTATTGAATCCACGGGCAATTATTATGATAGGGCCTTCTATGTAGTTGTCCGAAACGGTTCAGTTAGAAGACAGTCGCGGTATGACCTTGAGCTCCCGCTCTGTATTCAATTTCCAATAGCTGTATCGGATGGGTCTATTCTTTAATTTTTTTTTGCCAGCTAAAATAATTGACTCTGGATCAAATAATGTTGTCTCTGAATGGCTGAAATTCCTAAACATGAAAGGTATCATGTTGTAAATCAATGGGATACATGGGGTAATAAATTAACTTCATGTCAAATTAAACTAGTTAATCCTTGTCACATATTAATAGCATGCAGCTTAATATTATAATATTTTCACCAAATTGATACTATTTTCGCCGGATGATTATGTAATTATCATTTTTAATACGAAATTTGGATCTAGCTAAACGCATAAACCTATGCATCCCAATGAAATTCCAACATCAATCGAGAAAATGGATCGCATTAATGCTATTCTCTCCCTTTGGAGGAAGGGGCAGGGTTATTGTGTTCGAGGCAAAAACCTCTGTCGAAACACCATTTCCATAGACCTCACTTATTTTTGGTATCGATAAAATAAAGAGCTGAAATCACATTACACAATATTATATTTAAGGTGGATCGAAAAAATTAAAACCGTTAACGATATGAAATCAAAATTTTACCCATTTTTTCTTCTTTTCTTTTTCGGCCTGGTGGGTACCCTCCAGAGTCAGACCGGCATTGGTACCAATGCGCCAGATGAAAGTGCTCAACTCGAAGTACAGAGCACAGATAAGGGAGTTTTGATTCCCAGATTGACCGAGACACAACGACTTGGAATTGCAAATCCTGCGAATGGACTTTTGGTTTATGAAACCGATGTCACAGAAGGATTTTGGTATTACAGTGGTGATCTTGAGATGTGGGTCTTACTCGGTGCCCCAGGTCCTGCTGGTCCCGCAGGTCCAATAGGTCCAATAGGTCCTGAAGGTCCCGCTGGTCCAATAGGTCTTACAGGCCCAGAAGGTCCTGCAGGTCCTGAAGGTCCCGCTGGTCCAATAGGTCCAATAGGTCCAGAAGGTCCCGCTGGTCCAATAGGTCTCACTGGCCCAGAAGGTCCCGCTGGCCCAGAGGGTCCTCAAGGTCTCCCTGGTATTGAAGGTATCCCTGGTCCAATAGGTCTTACAGGCCCAGAAGGTCCTGCAGGTCCTGAAGGTCAAGCTGGTCCAATAGGTCCTGCTGGTCCCGCTGGTCCTGTAGGTCCAGAAGGTCCCGCAGGTCCAGAAGGCCCCGCAGGTCCCGTAGGCCCCGCAGGCCCCGGTGTCCCATTCCAGGGTTTTTCTGCCTCAACCACCGCATCTGGTGTTTCGTCAACCACGCAAATAGGTGGTTGGTCAGTATCATCCCCTTACTACAATGAAACATTCTTCGATCCCACAACAGGTATATTTACAGTACCTGTTACCGGAAAGTACCGGATTTCTGCCACATTGAATTATGAAACAACCGCATCAATTACGGTTGGTTTAGGTCCAGGAATAAACCCTGGTTTTGTGGTGCGCCGTCTTGGTCCTACAGCGACAGATCTAATTTCCGGTCATTTTCCAATATTGAATGTGAATATTGCGCTTATTTTAAGCTTGCGCACAATTTTGGGCGCAGGTACCGTGACGCTTACTGGTGATGTGGAATTAACCGCCGGAGATATTATAGGTTTGTTTTATGAATCCATGGGTTTAACTTTGGGCCTGGACCTGGGGGGATCAGGATCGCCAATGGTATGGTCCATCCAACAGATCGATAATTGATGAATCAAAATACAAATTGAAATGAATGAATATGAGATATAAATATACCTCGTTCTTTCTCGCGCTATTTTTACTCGGTCTAGGCCAGGTTTTTGGCCAAGTGGCCACTTTAACGGGTTTTATACAAACCTCACCGATCGATGTACAGGCGAATTTTTCCGAAACCCTGTTGATCGGTCCGGGCGATTACGTGATCGTAGGTACATGGGAGATACACAGCAAGTACGTGTGGATCGACCCGGATGCCAATATCACCGGAAGTGGGACGATTTTCTTTTATCAGACCAATACGACTGTGACACCCGCCGTGACACCTGGACCGACCTATCTCGATGCCAACAACGTCACGGTTGACGTCAATATTGAACTGCACAATAACCTCAATCTCGTCCTGGCGGATATGAGCGTGAACGACCTCAGTGATAGCTGGTCAGACCTACCAGGGATTGCTTCCCTGGGAGTAGGTAGGAATTTTAGTTTCGAAGAAGACGGCGCTGATGTCATTATAGGATCGATCATTATTGATCCAGCATCCGATTATGTGGACATCAGCAATACCATTTCCACGGTGACCAACTTCCTATTTGATGAGAATGCGAGCCTGAGCAATTACGGGCCGAACCGAATGGTAGTCACCAGCAACAGTATTGGAGGTCATATGGTCAAAACCGGCGTGTTTGGTTCCTTTGTTTTTCCGGTGGGAATCGCCGAAGGCGACTATACTCCGTCCCAAATATCATCGGCAATGACTGAGGATTCGGTCTTTGTGAGTGTCCAGGATTACGCTGGAAGCCTGGCGGACGAAAGTGTAGCTCCTCAGGGATTCGGTATTGACCGGACGTGGCATATTTACAGTTCCAGTGGGGCAGGTTTATGGACCATCAATTTACAGCACAATTCTGCGACGAATCAACCTGACTTTGATGAGCTGAGCCATTTTGTCTCCCAGTGGGATGGTGTGGAATGGAGCCAGGATGTCCCCGGTGCCGGAGCAGAAGGTAATCTCGTCGATCCTCCGGCTGGGTTAGCGGGTTCTACCATGAGAAGTATGTCCTTCAATGGATTGCCCACGGAAGGGAATTCAGGATATTTCACCAAATCCAGTGTCGAAATCTTGCCCGATGATCCGGTCAATTGCGTAGCTGTCATCAGCCCGTCCATTGGTCCAGACGGAACAATTTCGGTCCAGTTGTCGGAGATTATTCCAGGCAATCGAAATATGCCCATCTACATCGTGGAGGCGCTAAATGAATGGGGTGGAGTGATCTGGAAAGGAGAGAATTTAATTGGGACAAATTTCATACTCGAAGGTTTTGAATTATGTAATTTTCTGGGTAGGCAAATCACACTTCGCGTCAGCGATGGCGAAGTGACCTGCAATTCGACCCTGATATTGGATAATTCGATCGATCTCTTCCTGATTTCTGCGTTCGGATCTACGGTAAATGAAGCTTCAGACGTGGATCTTCCGACGGCGTTTATCGATACCGGTTTACTGGTGACCTACTGTGGCTACGTGCCCGACGCGTCCCAACACAAACCGCAGGTGTTGAATCCATGCAACCCGGATCGGGTAGGATCATACGATATACAAGTACAGCCCGATTGGATTATGCCCTTGCACTGTAACGAAAACAGTGACACTGCGGAAATAATCTTCCGCACCTGGGAGGTTTTTGACAAAAATGGAAATTTATTTACCCTGACGGACACCATCGTGGTATTGCGGTTGCCTCAACTCACGTCAGCCAATTTTGTGGGCGACAGCGAGGACAGCATATACTGCACCATCGAACCGAATATACTTCCTGGAGAAGCAGAAAAAAGATATGCCGCCTGGAAACAACCGGTAGGGCTGCACGATTACGAACGACCCAATTCCCGGCTTGGTGGAGTGGTCTATGAGATCCCCCTCACGATTGTCATCGCCGGTTATGTGGCCGCTGATGCCCAGGGAGCGCACGTGGTGAACGAATACCTGTCCAGTGTGATCCTTCGCAGAGCCAGCGGAGAGGAAGTGACCATAGCCGATATTATGTCGGGGCAATACCTCAACGAACTGCTGGGCAGTGCAACCACCGAGCAGAGGGGATACGGCTTTTTGCATGCAATTTACCAACTGGGTGAATCTCCGGTCAGTATTTTAGGAGGTCTGTTTACATTCTTCCCATACCTGTTGCTGGAGGAAGGAGACTGGGTACTTTCCCAAGACGGCCACTTTGAAAAAGTGACTGAGGACTGGTTTTACAACGGAAATGGCAACGCTCCGTATTGGTTTACGGGCGGATGGCCATTTATCACGAGTTCGGGTAGTGCATTGTGGTTCAGCGATACCCACCCTCAGGGGGGAACGGATGTTTGTGCCGTGCGTGTATTGGTCCCAGGACTTGAATCGGATGCGGCGGGTTGTGTTGAGATCTGCCTGGATGAACTGGAAGGTAACGCGCACTGCGGAATCAGCATTGAATATGGTGACACAGAGTGGTCAGGTCAATGCCCCCAAACCCGTGGAAGAGATATCACCGTCCGGCAGACATGCTGGGGCACCACCGTTAACGAGTGCACATCGGATGAATTCATCCAAACCGACGGCGGGGACGGTTTTATCGTAGTGGATGAAAATTTTACAAATAAAATGCGGTCGTTCCGTTTGTCGCAGTGGCAAAATCTGATCGATACTACCGGACCGATCTTCGATTTTTTCTATCCCCTGGGTGAATGTCAGGAGGGAATAACCGGACCTACAGGGCCTACCGGACCTACTGGTCCCAACAATTTGCCTATACCAGGACAGTGGGCCACCGAATGCGCTGATCTGGACTGGTGTGCGGAGGATATTTCTGCCGCGATCCGGGCGGGTGAGCAATACGCTTCGGCCAACGATTGGGAGCGATGTCATCCTACGGTGTATCGGGTAACCTCCCACGACTGCGCGGCTGAGGTATACGTACCGGACGTGCAGATTATCGACAATTGCAGCGGAATACATTCTGTGAAGGCTATCGTAGAGGTCTCAGGCGGTCCCCGTATGGTGGCTCTGGTCCAAACCAATTTAGAATACCGCATCGGAACCGATGGAGATACGAGTTATGTCTACACATATTCGCACCTGACGAGTCCGATCCAGATACCGTTCAATGGTTGTGATGGACCTTTGACAGAAGTTCGTTACGAGGCTGCGGACAATTGCTGGAACCAAAGCGAATGGTACAAATACATCCGCGTCATCGATGACATACCACCCACAGTAGTAGTGGACCGGGAAGTCAACGTGTCCATGGGCAGTGAAACCGAATGGGTCGCCGCCGGGACTTTTGATGAAGGCAGCTGGGACAACTGTGCGATGGATTTGATGCTCGTAAGACGTTCAGACTGGACTAGTCTGGTGGAACTGTGCACCAACGTAGGTGAACCATACGATACCTGGGTTGATCTGTTGGATGACCTGGGCATCAACCGCAACCACGCGGTGCAGGCAGCAGGAGGAAGCACTGTAGGAACTATCGCGGTGGAAAATGGATTTAAGATCGATGAACTGGCTGATTTTCTCAGCGAAGGGGAGATCGAATCCTATTTTTTCAATCAGCTAGTGTGGCTGTGGGAAGACGGGCAGGCCTGTGGACGCAAAGTGGTCCACGGTTGGTTGTTTGCCCTGGCAACCTACCTGGCGGAGAATTGTTCTGCACCTGATGAACACGGCAATACGCTGGATGTTCGGGATCTGGAATACCTCTTTGACAACCTCTTTGACCAACCGGGCTACGGCAATGAACTTTCGCTTCTGGGCGGAGGTTGGGCCAGAAAAGCTCCGTTTAGCTGTGCCGAAGCGTGCCTGCCCGTACTGGGCGAACAAACCACGGCTGAACTTCTGGTCATGGATGCCTGTTGCAATTGGGCTACCGGATGGAGTAATGTTAACGTGGAAGACAAGAGCAATCCGGTCGTGCTGAAACCATTGGCGGATCTGGAGATTTCATGTGAAGCTTACAACGTGTTCTACCAGGACGTCGTCGAATCGGCGGCAGCTCTGGGGGAGAATGGCAGCGTCCGTGATACCAGCGGTATATTCGATGCCCTGGACAGTCTGTGGGGTTCCTACAGTACGGTGATCACGAACCTGGATTTTGACTATTACAACATCTCGTGTGCTGAGATATCCGAAACCGACAAGATCGCTGATACGACGCACGACGGCCGAATCGATTGGATCGAAGTGACCACAAAAACCACGGTGCTCGATACGGCAATTCAGTCCGGCACCCACGGCATCATTGAATTTGTGTGCGAAGGTGAAGTGGTGCAAGATGTATGGCTCGATCTGGACGAATGCGGTAATGGGATCATTATTCGTCGGTTCCGGATCACGAGCGGATGTTCTTCTCAAGCGGCACCGCTTACCCTGCAACAGGTGATTGAGGTACGCTCAGCGTGCAGCTTGCGCAAGAGCATGATGGATATTCCGGCTGATTTTGGCAGTATGAATTCACCTGTATGTCTACAGGCTCCTTTGTCCGATGCCTATTTCCCGGATGCGCTGGGTCGTGCGACGGTGAAGCCCCACCTGGCAGGAGTGTTGTGCAATTCGATTTCGATCGGCAGGGACATCAAGGAACTGGATGTACAGGGTCGTCCAGGACTTAAAAAATATGAGATCGTCTGGAGAATGCTGGACTGGTGTGCCGACGTGGCTGTTGATCTGACACATACACAGGTTGTGATTGCCCGAATTGACGGGGAGTGTAACTTTGACGGAGGAGAGACCAGTGGTAGTCCGGTTGAAGGAGCGTTGAACACAGGGAATTTGGTTCGTAGAGGTAACTTTGTATTGCACCAGAACCAGCCCAATCCTTTCGAGCACTACACGGTGATCGGATTTGAACTACCGGAGGCGACTCAAGGTCGATTGGTAATCTACGAAGTGACGGGTAAGGTTCTCAAAGAGTTCAAAGGTGATTTCGTGAAAGGGTACAATGAGGTGATAATCACCCAGGGAGAATTACCGGCGATGGGAATGTTGTATTATCAACTGGAAACGGAGAAATTTGTGGCGACTAAGAAAATGGTACGGGTTAGTGAATAAGATTGATAATCCTATCGATAAGAGCTTGTTTTAACCTTTTTCATGTTCGAGATTTTACAATCAAGATGTCTTTGGTCTCGTCAGTTCTGGCGAGACCTTTTTTTTTGATTTTCCGGAAATGCTCTGGATATGTACGGGGTATAAATTTTGCTTGTGCTATGGTGTGCCGGACATTGAGTTCGTGATACTTAAGAAGAGGCTGTTTTTTGTCAGATCGAAGAAGTGACCGAAGCAGTCTCGTCGTTGAGACGAGGCCAAAGGTCTGGTAGACCTTTGATGAGGGAAC
>CALEIL010000128.1 GCA_937876435.1 uncultured Bacteroidota bacterium | reverse complement strand
CGTACGATCGATGAGGAACCGAAAAATACCTTTTTCGGGTGGGCTGGCAGACATATCCGGGCTTCTGTCGTCCCGAAAGCATTCGGAATTCAACGAATAAATCCGCCAATTTTTGGCACAGGTTGCTGACAGGATAGGCAGGCTCAAACGTCGAACATATATGCACGAAAGACATTCAAACAGGAAAAAGTATTTTAACGAGCAGGTATTTACTACCACGCACTTTATGATTCCCTATCTCAAACCGATTCTGGAGATTACCCGGCAAACCACCGTTGCTGAAATCGGCTGCGGGGAAGGGGGCAATCTTTTACCTTTTCTGGACCGCGGGTGTAGAGTGGTCGGAATTGATCTGGCTTCAAACAAAATAAAGAACGCCATCCGGTACTATCAGGACCACCCCAACAATCATCTGGCTACCTTTATTTCTGAAGATATCTATCAGGTGAACCCGGCCGATTTTCCACCTTTTGACCTGGTGATTATGAAAGACACCATCGAGCACATCCCTCACCAGGCGGTTTTTCTCGAAAATCTCAAAAAATTTATGGCTCCACAGGGTAAAGTATTTTTTTCATTCCCCCCCTGGAGGATGCCCTTTGGCGGGCATCAACAAATATGCAGGAGCAAGATTCTAAGCAAATTGCCTTATTTTCACCTATTGCCCAATGCGATGTACACCGGACTCCTGAATGGGGCGGGTGAACAACAGCCTACCGTCCAGGCTTTGAAAGAAATCAAAGAAACCGGCATTTCGATCAAACGATTTGAGAAGATACTTGAAAACCAACGCTATAAGATCCACAAGAAGACCTATTTTCTGGTCAACCCCAATTACGAAATAAAATTTAAACTCAAATCCAGACCCTTGCCGGCTGTGATCAATATCCCGTATTTCAAGGATTTCTTTACGACCGCTGTGTATTGCGTAGCGGAGCCTTGAAAACGTATATAATCGAACTGCTCTGATCTATATCGCGCAGACTTTTACCCAAAGACACAGCTCCGGTAAGTCCACCTGTCACCAATCCCAGCGAATTTTTCCGGTATTTTTCACTGATAATCGATATATAGAACGGATCAAAAGGCATTCCTTTCCGTGCAATAAGTTGAAACCCATAGTTTTCGACCAATTGAGTAATAGAGTTCGGTGAAAAATGCCAGAGATGACGTGGCACATCGTAGGCGGCCCAGTTTTCCTGATATCGCCTGGCATCGTAGCACGTATAATTGGGTACTGCCACTATAAAACTTCCCCCTTCGCGGATCAGAAATGAGATTTGCCGGAGATAATCGTCCAATTCGTATACATGTTCCAGGACGTGCCACATCGTAATGACGTCAAACGACCTTTCAGGCAGATCAAATAATCCGGCGCTGTCCGGAATTTCCTGACCCAGTTGATCCGCGGCTATCCTTCTGGCATCCGGATCTGGCTCGGTCCCCTGCACTTTCCAGCCTTGCTCTTTCATGTGACTGATAAAATATCCGGTGCCGCATCCGATGTCGAGCAAACTGCCCCGCTTCCCGACCGTCATCCGTTCTACCAGTTTTTGTTTGCGCTTCAGCATCAGAATCCGTACCTGGTGGTAGAGCCGGTTGATCAGTCCTTTTTTGGTATCGGAATGTGAAATGTAATTTTCTGATTTGTAAAATTCACCGATATGTGCGGCAGAAGGCACATTCTGAGTCATCCCCATTCCGCATTGCCCACACACGACAATGGCAAACTTCTGGTGCGAGACCAGATGATCTTCGCATTCCACGTGGGGTTTCAAATCACTGCTCCCACATACGGGGCAGGTCTTGTGCGTCATTTTATCCATGCGTGCAAAAATACGGGCTTGGCCGGGAAAATTGTGAATCCGGGAAAAAATTTGATCGCCAAAAGCGGTTTTCCTACTTTAAAGATGGTTTTTTACAAAAAATCCCGGAAGTATGCTCATAGCTATCCCCTACCTACCTACATTTCCCCATTAAATAACGAACAAACCGCTATCGCAAGCTCAAAGCTCAAAGTTCAAAGCTCAAAGCTCAAAGTTCAAAGCTCAAAGTTCAAAAGTTCGAAGTTCAAAG
>CALEIL010000127.1 GCA_937876435.1 uncultured Bacteroidota bacterium | reverse complement strand
GGAATTTGTTCTTGGGATGCTTTCGGTATATCTTCGCTTTCCTCTCTCAGTCTCGCTCTGTCTCATGGGGCGCTACGCGGACCATAAACCAACGCGCGAAGCGCACAAACCGGCGAAGCCGACAAACTCATGGGGCGCTACGCGGACCATGATAAAACTGGATGGTCCCGCTCTGCGGACCATCTTCTTGTCTGATGGGGCGCACCGCGGACCATGATCCAACTGGATCACTCGGGAATTCGTCATTTCAAATTGGGTGCTGATCCCGGGCACTTCATCAATTCAAAATTCAGCATTCAAAATTAAAAATTCCCTCAAAGTTTCCTGACCCGGATCCCAAACGCCTTCGCCGGATTGACGGAAACGAGCTGGTTGATTTCATCGATCGTGAACCCAATCTCTTTTAACTTGGGAAGCAATTTTTCGTGTACATTGGTGTAGACCGTCACCGACTGTTCCTCTTTCTGAGGATCGTACCATCCGGCATCGCTCGAAATCAGAATATGATCGAGAATCCCATTATTTTTGGCGAAAACGAGTTTTTCCACATACGGCTCTATTCCCGAACCCATTCCATCCAGGCTGATCCAACAACCCTGCCGGGCAGCCTGCAGGTACGCGTTTTGGTCTTTTTCGCCCTGGGCATGAACCCAGATAAAGGCAGAAGGAGAAACCCCCGCCTTCTTAAGGATATCGAGCTGAGGCCACAACCCCACCGCTTCTCCGGTATGCGAAGCGATCGTGAGACCTGTCGATAAGTGGGTCAACGCGGCTGCTTTGACCAATTTCTGATGCATACTATGCAGGGGATTGCTCGCGTCCACCCCGATCTTGATAAATCCCGGTTTGATCCCGGTATCTCCGATTCCATTTCTGAATTCTCCGATCCATTCGGCTGCGAGTTCTTCGGCGGACTGATCGAAGGCAGATTTGGGAATAAATCTATTCTGACGGGCTCCGTACAATCCGGTGTTGGTGATAAAGGTGATCGCGGTCGAATTGGAAAATTTCTGCAGCAATTCCGGATTGCGTCCGAGGTACCGGGGAGTGGCATCCACAAAATATTTGACCCGGTATTTTCTCAGATCATAGATGAAGGGCAACATGGTACTCAGTACTTCATTCTCGTCGTAATCGTCGGGGGTAATCATTCCTGCTCCGATGAAATCAACCAGTACGTGCTCGTGGGTCAACCAGGTCATCACGGTCGATATCTTCTGTTCCCCGGTGACGGTCATTATGGATTGGGGCCAGGTGATACTGGCTGAAATCAGGACCATAAACAAAGTAAAATAATTGCGCACCTTCATCTCAAATTTTTAGAATTAATTATAATGGATCCTGATTTGAAAATAGTCTTCAATCCAATCACCATTCCACATCACTGGAAACCGCCTGAACATTGAAAATGTTTTCCCACGGTTTTTCTCCAATCAAATAGCAGGAAGTACTTACAGTTTGAAACAATTGTTGTCCATAAGTCGATTCATACAACATCACCCAAATATAAAAAATTATCGCTGTCCTTCAGCCTCTGGCCTTGTGGGTGTTTGATGACCTGCGGCCGTTTGGAGTTTGTGGTTTAGTTCTTAACATCTACCTCAATCTCGGCCTCCCTCTTCGAACAACTTCAATGCGGCGGCGGTCATCGTCCTGACGCCGGTCCGGATGCTGGGTTCGGGAACCGGTGCGTATAACGGGGAATGAAGAGAAGGAAGCTCCGGTCCTCCATTTTGCGCTTCTTCAACCTTGGCAGGATCCACCGTGCCCAACCAATACATACAAATCGGAACTTTGTGTTCCTGAATGCCATACCGGCTAAAATCTTCACCAAAAGTATATTTGGGCATTTCCTGAACATGGTCCATCCCGAGTTCCTCCTGAAAAACACGGACCAGTTTTTCGGTAAGCGCGGGATCATTGTCGGTGGTAGGGGTATTTGGATCGCGAATAGATATGACCGGTAACTGATCCTCACTCAATCCAGCGGACAATCCTAGATTGCGGCACCGGCGCCTGATTCCCTCGATGATCTGATCCCTGACCTCGGTGGAATACGAGCGAACGGTTAACTGGAGATGGACCTTATCCGGAATCACATTGTGCACATTCCCCCCATGTATTGATCCGACGGTCACCACAGCGGGTTCCAGCGGGTTGATTTCCCGGCTTACGATGGTCTGAAAGGACTGGATCAACTGGGCGCTCAATACGATGGGATCGATGGTGGTATGAGGTGCCGCTCCGTGCCCCCCTTCACCGTATACCTCGATGTCGATCATATCCACGCTGGCCAGTAAAGGACCGCTTCGATAGCCCACCTTACCGGCTTCCAGGTAGGGGTTACAGTGCAGGGCTATCGCGAAATCAGGCTTGGGCACCTTGTTGTAAAAATCATTTTTAAACAACAAATCTGCCCCCAGTCCGGCTTCCTCAGCCGATTGGGCGATCATGATCAAAGTTCCCTTCCACTGATCTTTTAGTTTGATTAAGGTACGGGCCGTCCCCGTAAAAACGGTCATGTGGACGTCATGGCCACAGGCATGCATCACCCCTACCTGATCCCCGTTGCGCGTGGTTCCCTTGGCAGTACTCGCATACTGGAGTCCCGTATTTTCGGTCACCGGTAATCCATCCATATCTGCCCGGATCAAAACGACGGGCCCGTCTCCGTTTTTGTAGACGCCGGCCAGATTGTATGAACCGAGGTTTTCCTGCACTTCAAATCCGAGTTCCTTGAGCTCGTCCGCCATCAATCTGGACGTATTCTTTTCCTGGAGGGAAAGTTCAGGATTTTGATGTAGATGCTTATACAATTCCTCCAGATCCGTATAAATCTCATCGATATATCCCGTGACGGACTCATTGGGTTGGGACCAGAGCGTATGGCCTGGCATATACACCAGAAATAAGGTAAGAATACACAGTAAGTGACGACTCATTTATTTGAATTGATATGGATAAATCGGGATTTGTTTTGGCTCACGCGATTATATTCTACAATAATACGCATCCAGGCATCCAATGTACGGGTTTTTGGAAGAAGTCAGGTCATCCATCTTCAAAGATATTTTCCGAAAAGTCGGGAACTTGCGGTATGCTATTGATTCATCCAATACGGCTTCGTTTCGGATTCGTGACCAGCCCCCAGGATGTCTCTGTAAAGCTCCGGTCGCCTGGCATTGCGGTACCGGTATCCCCCGGATTTGACGAGCTCATCCCGGGACAATTCAGCCGAAGCGATATCGGCTTCAAAGGCATTGGTTTCATCGAGAATTTCTCCGTAGGGATCGAGGATCATCGCATTCCCCCCTTTGAGGTGTTCGCCGTCATAACCGATGGGATTGGAAAAGGCGTAATAGACCCCATTATCGTACGCCCTTGCGGGTAACCAGCGGAGCAACCAGCCCCGGTGTTTGGGTCCGAGAAACTCTTTCCGCAATGGATCCGGATCCTCCTGACGTGCCTGCCACAGTTCATCCGATACGTATCCCCTGCCCGGCATGGAGGACGGGGTACAACCGGTCACATGAGGAGCAAAAATGACCTCTGCTCCCAGTAGGGCCGTTGCCCGCACGTTTTCGAGAACATTGTTGTCGTAGCAAATTAATATCCCCGCTTTCCAGCCTTTGATGTCAAAGGTGGTGTAGGAATCGCCCGCAGAAAGATGCTCACTGATAAAAGGATGCAATTTCCGGTGACGGGCTATCATACCACTTTGATCAACCCCCACGTAGGAATTGAAAAACTGGCCGTTGCTTTTCTCCAATATACCCGCCAGAATGATCATATCGTACCGCGTCGCCAGTTCGGTCAAATGTGTCAGGGTTTGACCATCCGGTAAAACCTCTGCGGTGCTTTCGATCTCATCCCTATTCAGATTTTTGAGATAGGTATAACCGGTGGTACACAGTTCATGAAAGCTGATCACATCTGATCCCTGGTCTTTAGCCCGGATTATGAGGTCCTCCATGATCGAAAGGTTGACATTCTTTTCGCCATCTTTTGGTTCAAACTGGGCAACGGATACTCTTAAATTGGTCATCTGTGAACATTAATGCGTGAAGTAAATGGTACGCTGTTTCATAAATTCTAAAACTTATGAAACGGAGTACTAAGGTAAAAACATAAAATTTTTATTCAAAAATACAGTCGCGGTCAATTTTTATGAACCAGTCAAAAAAATAAGCCCCCGAACAAGAGTTTCCTGTTCAGGGGCTTATGCGTCCAGATTCTTAATGTTTTTTAATTCAGGGTAGCATCCAGTGAAATGTCACACTTCAACACAGAAGACACCGGGCATCCTTCCTTGGCTTTTCCAGCTAATTCGTCAAATTTTTCCGGACTAATATTCTCGATATCTGCCTCCAGTACCAGGTGGCTGTTCGTTATTTTGGCTCCGCCTTCTCCGACCGTAATGGTCACGGTAGCTTTGGTTTTTAATTGGGTAGGTGGGAATCCGGCTTCGCTCAACATTTTGCTCAGAGCCATGTTGAAACAACCAGCATGCGCGGCGGCTATAAGTTCTTCAGGGTTGGTCCCTTTTTTACCTTCTTCATCGACAAAACGGCCCGAAAATGAATAGGGCTGATCGCTGAGAGCTCCGCTGTGAGTGGTTAGGTTCCCGCTTCCTTCTTTTACATCTCCTTTCCAAATACTAGTGGCGTAACGTTTCATATATTATTTATTTTTGTTAATAGGTAACCATTGTAGAGATAAAACCGTGCTTTGATCAAATTGTTTGGGATCCAGGCCTATAATTCGTTTGATTAATCATAAACAACCTTTCGTAAAAACTGCAGCGTCACGCCGATTTCCAGGCTGATATTTCGGATTTCCTGTTCAGGCAGGGAGAATCGGTCCCCGGAAGGCGTCGCCAGCTCCTGGGGTGGTATAAATACTTGCCTGGAGAGATCGGGACTGAAGGTGATATGCAGCAAAGGTCTGAAAAATTCATTGGAGACCAACCGGATACCTCCTCCCGCGCTCACCCCATAATTCCACTTTCTGACCCCGTTGGTGTTGAGGTAAGATATATCTCCGAATTCTGTTCCATAGGTGTAAGATCCGCGCACACCAAAGGAATAAAACCATTCAAAGGTATCGTTGAGATCGTGGTATTTTTTCACTCCTGCGATCAATTCGGCATTTCGGAAAACTATCCGCGAATACCCGCCCCTGATGACGCGACCGGAAACGGGGCTGACGTAATCATTGAACCGGAGGCCCCGACCTTTGGGATTGATCCCCGCGTTGAGATAAAACGAAGATCCTTTCCCGTACGATTCGAGGTGAGCCATCAGATGGAGCGCCATCAATGGATTGGTTTGCTGGTATCCGTTCCATTGCTGGAACGCGATGGTCGGACCGGCTTTTATTCCAAAATACGTGGATTGTGATATCCCGGTAGTGCCTGTCAGTATCCACACCAATACACATGGGATATAAAAAAACCTGGATCCTGTCATTTAACGATTTTTATCTTTTGACCAATGCTGATCTGGTCAGATAACAGTTGATTGTGATGACGGATCGAATCTATGGATACATCAAATTTTCGACTGATTCCAAAAAGCGTATCGCCTTTCACTCCCTCATAAATTTCTGCTGTCTGCGCGATTCCTGAAAGGGGTTTTTCTTCCACCGATTGTACCGCGATTTGTGTATCCTTGTCTTTTTCATCTGGTATTTCATCGAGTTTTACCTCCTCCTGGGATAGATCCAGGACTGGTTGCTGTTCCTGATGATCTTCCCCACCCTTTGGTTCCACTATTTCCTTTTCTCTTTCGGCCTTCCGTAAATTTTCCCACCTGTCTGCCAGGATTGGCTGCTTCACCTCGGACGATTCCACGATTTCCACATCCGAATAGGTCAGAGGAATCTTATCGCCCCTGGCGGCCTTACCCCGGAGAATAATTTTCTCTCCCGGAAGGGGAATCATATCGGCATCGATTTTATTTTTTCTTTCCAGTGTGGCCAACCTGACCCCGTACATTTGAGATATCCGGTGAAGATCTTCCCCTTCCCGTACGATGTGAAATTTCTCCGACCCTTTGTACCAAATCCGTTTTTTCTCCAGATAAACGTAAGTTCCCTCTTCCAGAAAATCGTCCAAACCCATTTCATTCTCATTGTAGCGAAGGATCTCTTTGGAGGTCAAATCGTATTTTTGGGCCAGTTGTTCCATGGTCTGTCCCTGAAGGACCTTCACGGCGGCCCGGTCATTCACTTCAATCTGCCGTTCCCTGGAGGGTCTCATTTCTTGCTCACCCGGTTTGGAGACGATGGCGTGTTTGGATTTTTTCTCCAGTTTCTCCATGAATTCCACGTCCCTGGATTCGGCTATCAGATCAGAGGGTTTTATAAACCTGACGTTGGAATTCTCATAATAATCAAAGGTATAGAGCGAATATTTCTCGATCAGGTGGATCAATAAATTGGCGTAAGCCGGATTGGTGGCATACCCCGCCTTACTCAGGCCCCAGGCCCAGGATTTGTAATCGGTGCGATCTATGTCAAACAGGGAACCGTACCTGTATTCCTTTTTGGGATCCATTAAAAATTTGGAGTGAGCCCGGAACGAATCCTCGCCATCCTGAAATACCCGGAAACAGGATTTGATCAAACGCCCCTTGCGATCCCGGTCGTCGTCTTCCTTAAAAAAAGTCGGTCCCTCCCAGACACCCCCACATTTGATACCGAAATGATTGTTGGCCTCCAGAGCCAGATCACTGGTACCTGCGTTGGATTCCAAAATAGCCTGGGCCATTTTGATGCTGGCAGGGATACCACATTTCTGCATCTCCTCCACCGCGATCAATTTGTACAACTCGATGTAGTCAATGACCTCTTCCCTGGTATATGAATAAGCGCACAGGGAATAAAGAAGCAAGAATGAGGTTATAAAAATTCGCATAATTTTGTTTATTTCACCGGAGATTTATTACCAATACTATGCCAAATCGTCCGGGGATTGATTTTTATATCATAAAATTTCTTAATGCATCATTCCTTTATCAGCGGCAAAATACAAAAATTTTTTTAATAAAAAACACCGTCAATTCGCAATCAATTTCCACTTTCCTGGTTACTCCATAAATGAAACGACAGAAATATATACTACCTATCCGGGAAGCCTTTTCAGGGAGCAGTATCTTTTGGTGGATGCTTTGGAGCGGTCTTGTTTTGATCCAGGGCTGCCAATCCTCTTCGGACGCTGAGAAAAATACCATTCCGGTACACCAGGATTCGCTTTCCTACTATACGGGATTGATCGACAAAAATCCAAATGATGAGGCCGCCTTAATGGCAAGAGCCCGTTTTTTTTACACCCGGCAATCATACGGCGCTGCTCTCAAAGACCTGGAATCCGCGCTACGCATTGACAGTTCCCGATTGGAGACCTACCTTTTGAAAAGCCGGGTGGAAATGGATTATTTCCGGTCCCTGGAATCGCTCCGGACCTTGCAAAAAGCAGAAAGTTTGTGGCCGGATTCAGAACTCACCAAAGAGCATCTGGCGCGCACTCTGCTGATTCTCAAACAATACGATCAGGCTGCTGAAAAAGCCCACCAGGCTCTGCAGATCCGTCCGGGTGCCGCCACCCCTTATCTTTTACTCGGGATGATCGCGAAAGAAAAACAGGACACCGTCACTGCGATCCGCTACTTACAGCAGGCTGTTCAAAACGATGCGGATCTACTCGACGCCTGGATAGAACTGGCGCGGATGCACACGGACAAAAACCCGGAAGAGGCCGCGGTTTACTTTGAAAGTGCGCTCCAAATCGCCCCCGATGACCTTCTGATCTGGCATGCGTATGGGATGTTCTGGCAAAACATGGACAGCCTGGAGCAAGCCAAAAATGCCTACGAGAAAATGATTTCGATAGATTCTACTTCCGTGGAAGCTTTCCTCAATCATGCGTTGATTCTCATGGATCAGGATTCTTTTCGGTCCGCCATCCCGCTCTGGAATCAATACATCCGACGGAGACCGGAAGAGGCCAAAGGATATTACTACCGGGGAATCAGCTATGAACTGACCAGCCAAAATAAGTCCGCCCTGAAGGATTACCAAACAGCCAGAAGTCTGGATCCGGGATTGGAAAATATCGACGATGCCATCGAAAGCCTGGAGGATTTGGAGTAGGTTTGCCAAAAGTTCACTTACTTTATCCCAACAAAAATCATATGTGCCAAACAGGACATGATTGAAACTAAAAAAATATTTTTACTGTTCACTCTGACGTGGATGTGGATGGTTCTTTCTACCAAAACATGTGGTGCTCAGTCCGGGGAACTTCAGTTGAACCTTCTTTTGGAATCCAATAAAACAATGGACTGGACGCGGGAATATCAGGTGGTGATCGCCGATCAAATTCCTGCCACCATTTTCCTGGGGAAGTTAAAAGGGGAAAATACCGTGATAGGAATTTTGAGGACAACTGGTTTGGGCGACCGGTTGGTGTTGCATGGAATCCAGACCCAGGACCGGTTCAACCTGCACGAATGGGTCGATAACAGCCACAGATCTGGCGAACTGGAGATCGTCCAATCGGAAAATAACCTCACCGGGTATTGGTACAATCAGGATAGAACGATCCGTCTGTCTATCCAATCTAAAAACCATAACCTTCCCTACGAGATCAGGCAATACCAAAACGATAAGGAAGTATTCTTCACCATCCACAGAAATGAATCCGAGGAGCTTATGGGACAAACAATACTGACCGAAAAAAACTGGAAGGATATTCACAGGCCGCACCAGAAATGTTATGACGTCCGGGTCAACAACAGAATGACCGACTTCTGCCGGACCGGGGTGTTGAATCTATATTCCTACAACCGCATAGATTTGGTGCGGATATTACACGGCCTGGTTCCCCAGATCCCTCATGACCAGGTATTCAACAGTCAGATCTCGGGCTGGCTGGAGGAATGGGCTTTACAGATTTTCCAGGACAGCACGTCCGAATCCGGAGATGAGCGATGGAGTCAGAATCAGGCCATTTGGTTCATCCCGGATTACATCACCGATGATTTGATTAGTGGCTTGCTGTCGATACAGTATTCCGGCGACCGGTTGATACATTCGAAGGCGGTGATCTATGACCGGCAAAAAAACGTATTTTACGGTCCGGAAGATTTTTTTCGAAGCCACACGGGCTGGGGCAACGAATTTCAGGAATACGCCAGAAAAACGATTTACGAGGTACACGCAAAAACGATCGATGTGTTTCCGGAAGTTATGGAACGATTGAAATTTCACCTCACCCTGACACCCAAAGGGATTTTGATATCGAGCGATTTTACGCCTTATTTTGGCAGATTGACCGCCCAATTGAAATACAAGGATTTTCAGGAAGATCTGCAACGGTTTGCTCCGTTTCGAAAGTTATTTCCAGAATAAGGAAGCCAGGATCGGCGGATTCAAACCCAAAATTGAATACTTTGTATAAAATAACAGACATGAAGCATTTTTCAAACCCGTTAATTTCGGGTCGTATAGGTTTTTATTTCTTTTTCGCAATCGCCGCAATCCTGGGAAATCCAGGCATCGGTTTTGCACAAGAGGTACAGGTGGACGTGAGTTATGACACGGTATATTCCGGTAATATTCTAGCCGTTCGATACTCTTTGGAAAACTGGCAGGCAGACATGGATCAGGCTGATTACGGTGAATTTGAGGTCGCAGGCGGACCACAGATATCCTCCTCGATGTCCATCTCCGGTGGAGAAAGAAAAAGTTCAAAATCAATTTTGATATACCTTCGTCCCCCCACCAGACCCGGAGAATATTTCCTGCCGCCCCTCACGTTCACGGGAGAGGGAAAGAAATACACCACGAAAAAAACGAGGATCATAGTAGTCGCCAATCCGGAAAACATTCAGCAGCAACCGGTGTTCACCAATGATCGCCCCAAATCCATCAGCGGGCCATTCAAAAAATCAAGTCCACCGCGGGGCGAACGACAGCGGTTCTAAATTCCCGAATACCGAACGCATACATGCAGAATAAATACATCTGGATTTCCGAAATTTTGTGGTGGACAGGATCCGTCCTGGCCGGCATTGTCGTAGTGTGGCCGTATTATCCGGCTTTGATCGTGGAGGTTCCCTTTTTGGTTCCCAACCTCATCCTGGTGGTACTGGCCATTCAGTGTTTCCGGCTGACCTTCCTTCTCAGGCTATCTGTTTTTGCCCTGAACCGATGGATCATCTTTCTCTTATGTTTTGCCTTTATTCCGATCGGCATGTACGCTGTGAGGCAGTACAGTGAAATGTCTCAGTTTTTTACTACGTCTTCCAACTGGATGCATTCATTTTCGTATTTGATGACCTTATCGGAGAAAAGTGAGCTGGCATCTTATATACGGATCGAATTTACATGGTGCGCTGTGATAGCGTTTATGGCGGGAATTGCCATGTCGGGAAAGATGTTTGTGACGTCGTGGCGGATTTTGGGTGACCGCGGAAAATTCTAGTGTTCTGTTTCATAAGTAATTGATGCTTATGACGAGGTTATTTTTTGTCAG
>CALEIL010000126.1 GCA_937876435.1 uncultured Bacteroidota bacterium | reverse complement strand
AGTGGAAAACGACGGATGTCGGAACGAGTCCGCCATCCTGCAAGATGAAAAAATCGAGGATTTTTTCCGCAGAGCTGGGGCTCTGCGATCCCAGGGTGGGAGCTTCCTCCATTGCATTTCGGAATCTATGATATTTAGAAAAAGAATATTATGACAAGTATTACACGGCTCTGCGAACCCAGGGCAGCTCCGACGAAAACACAAGATTTTCTGAGCTGAATTTGTCTTACCGTAAGATTACACATCAACCTGCAATCCGCTGGGATGTTGGAGCCCCAGCTCCGACGAAAAAGACAAGCTTTTCTGAGCAAAATTTATAGATAAAAACAACTTTGACGTAGAGCAAAAAGAAATGGAATTTCCGCAGAGCTGGGGTCCTGCGAACCCAGGCGGCTGGGATGTTGGAGCCCCAGCTCCGACCAAAGAGACAAGCTTGGGCTCTGCGAACCCAGGCCGCTGGGATGTTGGAGCCCCAGCTCCGAAGAAAAAGACAAGCTTTTTTTGCATAATGTGTAGATATAAACAAATTTGACAAAGCTCCAGGCTCTAAAATCAAAGTTCTAAAATCAAAGTTCTAAGTTCTAATCCCCTACTTTTGTCCTTACTTTTAAATCCATGCATATGATGTTTCCTCGAAAAAAATACGGTATCCCAACACCGCTGCACTTCCTGGGTATTCTGCTCCTGCTGAGCGGTTGTGCCTCGCGGGAGGAACTCGTTTACTTCCAGGGCGATCCGCCAAATCTGGACAGCGTCCGGCACTACGCACCGACGCTCCAACCGGACGATCTGCTCGCGATCACGGTATCGGCCGCTGATCTGGAGGCGACGCTCCCGTTCAACCAGGTGAACCCTTACATTGGTCGCGCAGGTGGCGGACAAAATATGGACCGCCAGATCACCTACCTGATCGATCTGGAGGGCTACATCGACTACCCCGTCCTGGGTCGCATCCAACTGGGCGGGCTGACCCGCGCTCAGGCCATGGACACCATGCGCCAGCTCCTCCGCGAATACATCATCGACCCGGGCGTGAACATCCAGATCACCAATTTCCGCGTGACCGTCATCGGCGAGGTGCGGAATCCGGGCTCGTTTATCCTGCCCGAGGAACGCGTGACCATCCTGGAAGCGCTGGGACTGGCGGGGGATCTGACGATCAACGGCGTGCGCAAAAACGTCCTCGTCATCCGGGGAACCGAAGAAAACGAATCCTTCATCCGGGTGGACCTCACCTCGCCTGACCTGGTGCATTCCCCGGCGTATTTTTTACGGCAAAATGACGTGATCTACGTAGAACCCAATAAAGCCCAGATCAATTCCTCGTCGTACAGCCGCAATACGTCGGTCATCATTTCGATCGCGAGCCTGGCCATCACCGTGATATCCATCCTTACACGCAAATAAATCTCTATGCAGGAAAATTACCAAAATCAACCGGAATGGGAATTGGACGGGGAGATCAATCTCCGGGAGGAGATGGAAAAATACCTCATCCACTGGAAATGGTTTGTCCTGGGTCTGCTGCTTGCGCTGGCAGGGGCCTACCTCTACCTCCGGTACGCGGTCAAACAATACAACGTCGAAGCCAAAATCCTGTTGACCGAGGAATCCAACGCGATGAGCAGCGAGCTCGAAGCGCTCCAGGACCTCTCCATCCTCGGCGACCGGTCTTCGGTCAATATCCAGGACCAGATCGAAGTACTGAAGTCCCGGCGGCTGATGCGAAAAGTGGTCGATACGCTCCAGCTCCACATCCGATACTTCCAGGAAGGGCGCGTGAAGGTCTCCGAAATGCATCCTGCCGAGGCGCCGTTTCGTCTGGTCGTCCTCGACACTACAGCCAGGCATCAAACGGAAAATAAATTTGATATTTCTCTGGATAGTGCCAGTAGTTACAGCATAACCAAAGGAGATACCGTCCTCCGGACCGGGCTTCCCATATACGACACCGTGGCCTGGAATTCGTATCAGCTCGCATTGATTCCGCAGGATAAATATTTTGAAAATACAGGACAGAAAATCACGATCCAAATCGAAGCCAGAGAAAAAGTAGCCAACCGTTACCGATCAGCGGTTAAGATGGAACCGACCAGCAAGGATGCGAACGTTATCAGCATTAGTCTGACCGATCCGGTGAAAGCCAAAGCGGAAGATATCGTGAACGAACTGATCCACCAGTACAACCACGACCTGATCTCGGACAAGCAGGTCATCGGGGAAAAGACGCTGGAATTTATTTCCAACCGACTCGAAATCGTGGGCGAAGACCTCCAGGCCGTCGACCGCAATCTGCAGTCGTTCAAATCGCGCAACGAAGTGACCAACGTGGAGTCCGAAGCCGGCATCAAACTCCAGCGTGCGGAGGCCAACGAAACCCGGATGCTGGAACTGTCCACCCAGCTCAGCCTGGTCGATTTTATGAACGAATACCTCGACCAAAACCAAAACGACCTGATCCCCAGCAACATCGGCCTGGACAATCCCGTGATCGCGCAGGCTACCGGCCAGTACAATCAACTCGTGCTGGAGCGCAACAGGATGCTCCAGAGCTCGACCGAGGCCAATCCCCGGATGCAGACCATCAACGCCCAGTTGGCTGACCTGAGGCAGAGCCTGCGGATCAGTTTGAGAAATTACCAGCGGACGGTGGAGATCGCGCTCGGCAAGATCGAAAGCCAGCGGGAATCGATCGAATCGGAGATCAACCGCTATCCGGCCCAGGAGCGGGACTTTCGCAACATCGTCCGGCAACAGGAAATCGTGGAATCGCTCTACCTGTTTTTGCTTCAAAAGCGGGAAGAAACCGAGATCTCCAACGCGGCCACGCCCGTGAGCATCAAAATCATCGATGAGGCGTACGGTAGCAATGCCCCGGTCAGCCCTCAGCCTAAGCGGATTTATATTATGGCCCTTTTTGCCGGCCTAATCATTCCATTTGGCATCCTGTATCTCCGGCAGCTTTTGGACAACAAGCTCCACAACGCCAAAGACATCGAAAAGATCTCCTCCGTGCCGATTATCGGGCAGATTCCGAATTCGGACGAAGCCCTCATTCAAAATCAGGACCGGAGCGCGATGGCGGAATCGTTCCGGATCCTGCGCACGAATATCCGGTTTTTCCTGACCGACAATCAGGGGCCCACGGACAAGATTTTTATCACGTCGACGATATCGGGGGAGGGCAAGACCTTCGTCACGATCAATCTGGCGCGCATCTTATCGATGACGTCGGGCGACAAGCGGGTGTTGATCGTAGAAGCCGATATCCGCAAGCCCAAAATCGCGAAGTACCTGAAGATCGAAAAGGAGGTCACCGCACAGAAGGGGTTGACCCATTATCTGATGGATCACAGCCTGGAGGCGGAGGACGTGATCCTGGAGTCGCCCACGTACGGATTTGATATGGTGTTGTGCGGGTTGGTCGCGCCCAATCCGTCGGAGCTGATGATGAACGGCCGGTTTACGCAATTGATGCAGTACGCAGAAGGGCGGTACGACTACGTCATCGTGGATACCGTGCCGGTGAGTATGGTGACCGATACCTTGCTGATCGCGGAATACGCCGATATGTTTGTGTACGTCGCGCGGGCCCATTTCCTGGACAAACGGTTGCTCGACGTGCCCAGGCGGATGTACGCGGAAAAGAAATTGCCCAATATGTCCGTGCTGGTCAACGGCGTGGATGCCAAAAAAGGCTACGGGTATGGCTACGGTTACGGGTATGGCTACGGCTATGGCTACATCGACCGCAAGAAGCCGTGGTGGAAGTTTTTCTAACGACGACCTGATCTGAAATATACTAATGCCAACCTATACCCATTAAAATATCAATCCTAACTACCCTGCGGAAGGTCCAAAATCCCTGACTATCAATTCTCTGTCTCCCTAAGGGGAGGCTACTGAAATCAATCAATAACTCATAGAACAAGCATGATGATTATCCAAAATGACTTTGTGGGGTGTCCTAAATACTGTACACATCCTAAAATGGAATCCGGTGACTGAAACCAATCACGAATATTCAGGAAACCAAAACCTCATCACCGAAGAGGAAAGGATCCTGCGGTTGTTGCCCGGGGTATTTGCACCGGGACCGTCCTTCCACTTCGTGGTGGATTTTTCCCGGTTTGCGTTCAGTTATATCAGCGAATCCATTTCGACCGTGCTGGAGGTTAGTCCGGAAGAATTTAACCTATTCAAGCTATCCGAAAATGTCCATCCGGAGGACAAGGTGTACTTTTCCCATTGCGTGGAAGCCATTACCAATTTCAGATTCCGGAATATGCCGCTCAATAAAATGGCGCATTTCAAGGTGTCGTTTCAGTACCGGTTGCGCAGGGAACTGGAGTACCGGATGTTTCTCCACCAGGCGTTGCCCATCGCCTTCGACCAGCAGGGCCGGATGAATAAGACGCTCTGCTGTCTGTCCGACATCACCCACATCACCCGCATCAACAACCGGAAAATGACGATGATCGGTTACGACGGCCTTTCGTCGTATTACAAAGTGGGTCCTTCAAACACGATCGACCAGTACACGAACGAAGAAATCAAATATTCCAGGCGCGAGCTGCAGGTCCTGCGACTGATCTCCGAGGGCTCCTCCAACGAAACGATCGCCGACCTCCTCGACATTTCGGTGGGCACCGTCCGCACCCACCGCAAGAACATCCTCGCCAAATCCAACGCCGGCAATTCTGTCCAGGCGGTCGCCGAAGCGATCCGGAGGAATTTGATTTAATTAAGATGGTCCGCTGAGCGGACCATCCAGTTGGATCATGGTCCGCGGAGCGTCCCATGAGGTTGTCGGCTTCGCCGGTTTGTGCGCTTCGCGCGTTTGGTTGAGATCCCGGCCTCGGAGGTAATCCAGGGACCCGTCCATACCCAGAACGGGCACAGCGGACTCCTACGTCGGAATCTTTGGCAGCGTGTGCGTGCGGGTATCTAGAGCCCGACCAGAGAGCAGAGTGATCCGGGCTGCCCTGGCGCAAAAGAGATCCGGAGGATCGAACCCATTTTGTAGCCTCGGGTTTCAACCCGAGG
>CALEIL010000125.1 GCA_937876435.1 uncultured Bacteroidota bacterium | reverse complement strand
TGTTCGATTACAGAAAATTTATATTATTTTCATGTAGATATTATCTTTCATAATAAAGGGGATTTGACGAATCTCAGGATCATATTTATTTTTTGGCATCGTACTACTTTAATGTTTCCGAGCTTTGTAGATAAGGTTTAGTCATAGAAATTCAAAAATGGTAAATATAAAGCACTTTATACAAGTCTTAGTGGGGTTGCTATTGCTAGGAAACCCCTTTTCAACAACTGCTCAGTTCAATCCACACCCTGAAGATTATACTGAAAATTTTCGCGGCCAATATCATTTTAGTCCGAAATCCGGATGGATGAACGATATCAATGGCCTGGTTTATCAGGGAGGTAAATATCACATGATCTATCAGTGGGGGAAGTCGATCAGACACGGCGGTTATGCCACCAGTACCGATTTGGTTCACTGGCAGGATGAGGGGGTGGCCCTTATTCCTCAAGATTCATATCTTCCCCGGGAAGCTGAAAGAAATGTATCAGGGAACCAGGTTTTTTCCGGCAGTGCGGTCGTAGTTTCAGGGGAGATGTCAGAAAGAATTACCGGGTCAAAAGAAGAGGCCATCGTGGTTGTTTATACAGGCACCGGGGTCGGTACGTGCCTCGCCTGGAGTGTAGATACGGGACGCACCTGGCACGATTTTAAAGATAATCCTGTTGCTAATCCGACGGACGGCATGTACCCGAGAGATCCCCTGGTGATCTATCACCAACCGAGTTCAAAATGGATTATGGCTTTGTACGAAAACGGTACCACCTTTTATGGGTCCGCAAACCTGATGGAATGGACTTATTTAAGCAATATAGACTTTGGGTATGAATGTCCGGATTTGGTTGAATTACCATTGGATGGCGACAAAGACAATATGAAATGGGTGCTCTATGATGCAAACGGTTCCTATCTGGTGGGGCATTTTGATGGAGAGAAATTCATACCGGAGGAAGGACAGGAGACACATATCATGACTCTTGGATACGATTTTTACGCTGGACAGACATTCCCGGGTGGAAATCTTCCCAACCATGATGACCGGGTCATCCAAATAGCCTGGATGGATCATTGGAACGGGGGGCTCGGTGAAAAAGTGTGGGAAAGGAATGCTACATTCCCCGTGTCTCTGGGACTCGTTACCTACGAAAATCAATTGCGTGTAACCAGAAACCCCATCGATGAAATATCACTGTTGTATGAAAATGGAGAAAAATGGGAGCCACAAGTCATCCAACCGGAGAATAACCTTTTTAAGGGCATCAGATCCAAAAAATTTGAACTCATCGCCGAGTTTGATTTAACCAACACCACCGCATCCAAATTTGGATTTCAGGTGGCCAATAAAAAAATTGTCTATCACGTAAAAAGCCAGGTTTTACTTGACGAACAACTTAAACCAGACGCTTCGAATCGAATTACCTTAAAGATACTGGTTGATTGGGGACAATTGGAGGTTTTTGCGAATGGGGGAATCTTTTCGTACTCCGAGAATTTTGCGTTTTCACCGGACAATAGTGGCAGTATTTCCTTTTTCACGGATGGTGAAATTAAATTGGTTTCAATGGATTTTCATGAGCTAGTCAGAATTTGGTAGGTACTGGAGAAGGATATTTCAATCAAAGGTTTGATAAAAGATTCCGCACTTTATGCCGTTTTACGGCAACTTCAAACTTAAACCCCTCCTTCGGAAATGACGATATTGTAGCATCGAGTATAGGTTTGTACGGATCTTGAAGATTTGATAAAACACCTGGTGTGCCAGGATCGGTCATAATACTTCTCCTCATTCAGCGCAAGCGTCTGATTCTCCTTGGATATCCGCTACATTATTTTCCGGAACAGCATATCCAATTTCAAATCATTTTGAATGATACCGGCATATTGATTTTGCTCCACTTCATAAGTGGTGATCATCGTTAAAAACAGTGCTTTTGAGGTGTTGGTGGCCTGGGGAAATGCATCGGATTTTTTCCTGAACATCACCGAGTAATTTTTATCTATCTTGAATTTCGTTAGTGAAATTTTGGATTCGTATAATGTTTTTACCAGAAATGTCTTTCCCACACGGCGACGACCGTAAGCAGCTATAAATTTTGCATTTGGAGAATTGTATCTTAATATGAAATCTCCGGATCTCTTTTTCTCTGCCGATAAGTTTATTCATCTTCCGCTCGATTTGGCCATAAGTTTATAAAAA
>CALEIL010000124.1 GCA_937876435.1 uncultured Bacteroidota bacterium | reverse complement strand
TTCGCGCGTTTGGTTGATGGGCCGCGAAGCAGCCCATCAGACAGAGCGAGAATGACAGAAGAGACCGAAGCAATTCTAAAAGTATTTGGATGGTCTCCGGTCATACCAGGAACAAATTCCGAATCATCCGAATATGTGCAGGTCGTCAGGCAATAGCTACTCAAACCCAAACCCAAACCCAAACCCAAACCTAATCCCCGATCTCTGACCGCCAACAGCTAAATTCAAACAAATCCCCTTTGAGAATGATTTTTATTTCTATATTTAGCTATTTATCACAAATTTCATTAGTATGGGAATGATTAACGACTTCAAAGAATTTGCCGTCAAGGGTAACATGGTCGATATGGCTGTGGGTATCGTTCTGGGAGCCGCTTTTGGGACGGTGGTGACCTCACTGGTGAGTGATATCATCACTCCTATTGTATCCTCGGTTTTCAATATGCCCGATTTTAGTAATCTTTTTGTGGCATTGAGGGCACCGGACGAATTGCCAGAAGGGGTAACATCCGCAGCCGAAATCACCTCGGTGGAAGCTTTTCGGGAAGCAGGTGGTGTAGTGTTGGCCTATGGATCCTTTATCAATGCGATGATCTCTTTTATCCTGATCGCTCTGGCGCTGTGGATTATCGTACGATCACTCAATAAGTTGAACGCCAAAAAGGAAGTAGAGGAGGCCGCACCGGAGCCAGTCGGACCAACCGAACTGGACGTATTGCTGGAAATCCGAGATTCACTCCAAAAACAACGATAAACCGAACCGGTTTTGATCAAATTATGAAGGGAGACGAGCGATCGCTTCCTTGTCCTACTTCAAACGAAGGGTCTGCATACCAATGGTGTACAGACCCTTTATTATTCTTTTTCCAGTGGAAGTCACTCCCGCTTCTTCCTGTGGAAGTTATTCAAAGTAAAAGTGATTGGGGCCTATTCCTGCCGCAAATCCCCCTTTAGGCTGCCCGTCACTTGTAAAAACGCTCACCGTCCCCGAGGTGCTGAAATCCCGGGCATCACCGATGAAGATATCACCGTTATCGGGATCAACATCCAGACCGTATAAATTTTGAATCTGGCTGAGGTCAATCAAGGGTGTGCCACTCAATTGGCCACTTCCTCGCTGGAAAGTATAGACACCGCCCGGTAAATGAATCAGCAAACGATCGCCCGCATCATCAAACGCCACTCTTCCATAGAACTCAGAGGGGACATCCAATTCTGTTTTGTGTTCCATGGACTGAGAAGAGATCCCAATGGAATAAATAGCGGGATCGTCGGAGGATTCTGCCCCCCTGCAATACACGTAAAGTTGTTCATCATCTCCCAGGGCCCAGTTGGTGGGGTTGGAACCGACCTTCACGGAATCCACCGAACGGTCGGATAGATTTACGTAATATATGTGGTCTTTGACCCGCCCCTGATATTCCGATTGGCTCAGTACCCAAAGTCGGTTGTCTTCTTCGAAAATCTGGTTGGATTGTTCTCCCAGAAAAATGCTGTCTGTGACCGATAAAGTATTGATGTCAGCCACCAGAATGTGCCGGGAATACAGACTACCGATATACCCTTTCCCGTCTTCCACTTCCATCTCGGTCGGAGCAGTCAATCCTTCGATCACGCCCGTTTCGAGAAAAGTCTCCCTGGTCACCTGTATAATCTTACCGGAATTGTTGACGACCAAATAGACCTTGTCGTCCTCAAATTCCATGGAGTGCAGGACATCTCCTACCAGTTTTTGATTGACAAAATTGTAGACCTCAGGAATGATTTGGGATTTCCGGTCATCCAGGAAATAAACGACGGCGTTGCCCTGACCAAATGCCCCTTCACAGGAGATAAAAACTCCCTCGCGGAGCGAGTCAATCAAATCATCCTGAGGAGTAGCGTCCTCTTTTTCACAGGACCAAATAAGGAAAGTGCTTGATAAAATAGCTAAAAGAAGAATTAGATTTTTCATAATTAAAATTTTACTCGTGTGTTCAAATGGATTTGCCTTCCTGGCATCGGACGGTTGATAATTCCCTGATATTGGATGTCAAGTGCATTGTGGACCTGCAGACCAAGGGACCAATCGTGATTTTTAAATTGGTAGTCGATCCCTGTATGAACCAGGAAATAGGGATCCAAAAATTGGTTGTGATCCCTTGTGACGTATCGGGAAGACGTATATTCTCCGGTCAATCGCAGATGCCAACGGCCGGCTATCTGATACAGACCGCGTATCGACCACATATGACGTGGAGAGTAGATGGTCTGTTTGTCTGCAAAGGGCTCATCCAGGATTACGCTGCGCACGTATTGATATCCCCCTTTGACTTCCAGATCGCGATAAAGTTTTTTAGTTAATTCCAGATTCATCCCCTGGCTGATTCCGTTGTGGGCATTGGCAGGCTGCCAAAATCCCAGATTGGAAGGAACCCATTGTATCCAGTTTTCTGCCCGTTTGTGATACATGGTCAGGGTATGGTGGAAATTCCCGGTCCATTTCTTCTTCCAAATCAGCCCGGTAGTCCGGTTTTTTTCGGGCATTAATTCAGGATTGCCCCCCGGGTTCCAATAGAGGTCATTGAGAGTGGGCCATACAATATTTTGATTGCCAAACAGGATCCACTGCCCCAGGCTAGCGTGAATGTATCGCATTTTCATTTCCACCGTCCAGCCGGTTTCAACTTCCGTTACCATTTCTGGCTGTACCAGTAAGGTCAGTTCCAGGGGCCACCGATTGAGATCGTATTCGAGCTGTGCATATACCGCGATCCGGTTTTGTCGTTTCACATCCTGATAATTGGCTGACCGACTCGTAAAGAAGTTATTTTTCAGTCCGTATTTGACGTACCACTCCGAACCGGGTTGCCATTGATTGTCCATTCTAAATTGAGCGTTTTCAAAAATGTGGGTAGCGTGTAGATTGATCAGCGGATTTTTATAGATCTGCCTTTGATAACCGTAGTAGGCTTTTAGGTGAAGTTTGTGCCGCGATTGCAGATTCTGGTACTGAAGCACCGACCGGATGAACCGATCGGATTGATCCGCTTCACTGCGGGCTTCGGTCAGGGTGGGAGGAATTTCTCTGGATTGGTCCCTGGCCCAGACCGAAAAACTCAATATTTGATTATTCCAGGGGCGAAACTCGCTGTGGTGACTGGCATTGAAATACCGATGACTGGCGTGAGGCAATCGCTCCGTCTTCCCCGACAAAGCGGAGTAGGGGAAATTGTTTGGTCCGGTCGCCCCGTCGATCGACGTTCTCGATTGCCAGAGACCCCCCGATTGATTGTATGCCCCTGCGATTTTTAATTCACGCAGGGTTGACCACCCCGCTGATAAGGAAACGGATTTGTTGCCTGGTTCGATTTCCTGGCCCAGGATTATGGCTCCTGCGCTGCTTCCTGCACCGTAGATAGTGGAGGTGCCCACCCGCGCGATGTGGAGCGAAGTGAGTGAGGTGGGAGATATCAAAGAATAATCATTGACGCCCAGCATGGGGTTGGCCACCTTGATTCCGTTCCAGATGAGCGCGACTTCATTGGATCTGCTTCCAAACATGGATATGGTGGAAGACGAGCCCGGACCAAAATTTCTAAAGTATACGTTGCCCTCGGTTCGCAGAATATCGGATAGGGCGTTCATTTGTCCAAAACCTCCCTCCAGCGGAATCGAATCAGCGTCGGTTCCGATCAAATGGCCGGCTTCGATCGATAGTTCTTCTATCCACACCATCGTATCAGTGTTCTGGGCTGATATCATCAGTGGCAGGAAGGCCGCCACAATGAAAACCAAAATGAAACCGTGACCGGATGTTTTCAAAGTCAAAACTTTGCTTCAACTATCGGAAAATTTATAGAAATACAGGCAGTAAAAACCATAGCCGGCGTATTCCATACTTTTCTCCCGAAAGCATCAGAATTTAATAAATATATCCTGGCAGGTCTTCTGGCTCGTCCGGTTTCAGTCGTCTTCCCATTTGCGGTATTTGATCAATTGATCATGCAAAAAGTGACATTGGGGTCTGAAACCCTGGTTTTTGAGTCGTATATTCGGCAACTCATTTTAAATGGACTTACAGCTGCGGGGACAGCTCCGGAATTTTTGACATGGAATACTTTATACTCTGATCAAATCACCGGATTCCCTTTTCATTCCGTCGTAGCGGAAACCAAAATATTGTCGGGACAAAGATATCAAAATATGGTAAGATGTATAATCCAAAGATGATAATTAGGCCTCCAAAGATTGGGCAAGACACGTCATGACCTGAGATTACCAATCGCTGTGAGCTATCCCCACCCACAGATGGGAGTACTGAGTACTAATAACTATATTTATTATCTTTGCCGATTATTAAAAATTGACGTCCTGATCGAAATAAATCCATTATGTTCACACGCAAAGTAAAACAAGGCATGAATCAGGTGTCTCAAATACTGTGTTTTCTCCATCGTTTTGTGTGGGTTGCACTAGTGCGCCGAATTGTAAGTTCCTATAGTGGTATTTCAAAATATTTTTTGTCAGATCAAAGAAGCATAACCGCGCATAGTGGAGCCTACGTAAGGCTTATGATGATGAAGAGCTGGCGAAAAAGATGCCGAAATACCTATAGGAATTTGGGATTTGGTGCACTAGTCTTTGTCCCTGTTATGGTTGGGGCTCAGGAAAACCGCGCCAGTCTTGAAGGAACGATCCGGGAAGCTTCCACCCATGCTCCGGTCGCATGGGCCAACGTGGTCTTATCCAAAGGGGAAGATCCAAAACTGGCCACAACCGATTCCAACGGTTATTTTCAATTTCAGAATATCCCTTTTGGCACCTACAACCTCACGATTTCGTACGTGGGATTTCAGACGTTGACCATTCGGGAGCTGGCCGTAGAGCATCAGTACAATAGTCCATTGGAGATCACTTTGGAGCCCTCGGGATTGTTGATCGATGAAATCGTTGTCAAAGCGGATCAACCCCTTTCGCAAACAGCCAGATTGTCGGGGGGCTACATCCTGACCCCCGAGGAAGTCCGGCGGTATCCGGCTACATTTTATGACCCGGCCAGGCTGGCCACGGTGTACCCGGGCATACTCAACGTGAACGATCAGGCCAACAATCTCACCATCCGTGGAAATAGCCCCAATCAAATGAATTTTTATATACATGGGGCTGAAATAGTTAATTCCAATCACCTTGCTAATGCCGGTACCTCTACGGATCGGACAACTCTTAGCGGGGGAAGCGTCAATATGTTCAGTGCGCAGTTGCTCCAAAATACCGAGATCTTCACGGGCGTCATCCCTGTCGATCTGCTTCAGTCGACTTCCGGCGCCATGAATTACGATCTCAAGCGAGGAAGCCGGTCCGACTTTCACTTCACAGGTCAGGCGGGACTCAATGGAATAGATCTGGCCGTGGAAGGTCCTATGGGAGAGCGGTGGTCCTACATCGCCAATTACCGGTATTCCACGGTCGGACTCTTGAGCCAGCTTGGAGTCGATTTCAGCGATGAAACCATCCTGTATCAGGACCTTTCTCTGCAGGCTTCTTATTACCAAAACGAACGCGTCACGTGGCAGTTTTTTGCCATGGGAGGGGACAATAGCAATACCTTCAGAGCCAAAGAAGATAGTCTGAGAGAAGAATATAAGGATTTGTTTGACATCGATTTTAAATCACGCATCGGTATCGCGGGAGGAAATGTTCAGGTTCGACTGTCAGACGATGTCGAGTGGAACACTACATTGGTGGCCTCGACTCGCTGGGACAAGCGGGAAGAATTTTCTGATTTAATCCCTGCATCCTACAGCGAGGATGATCTGGAACTGACCAAGTATGCACTCAATTCGGGGTTCCAACAGGATGTGAGTTCTTCTGTGAGATTGAAGTATGGGCTCAACGCCACCTTCTGGGCGGGTGGGCTGGAATACCTTGTTGAAAATATATCCGAGGCCGAAACGCAATTTTCAGTGAACAGTCATATTCTACGACCCTATATAGAAGGACAATGGACGAGAGATCTGTGGCAATGGAGCGGTGGTCTGGGGCTGAGTTACAGTGGGTTGTCCGATGATTTGAATATCCAACCCAAACTCGGTATCATCCGGCATTTTCCCGGCCAGCAAAGACTGGCTTTGAATTCCGGATTACAACACAAATTACAACCATACCAGATCCTGCTGACTTCCGCGTCGAACTCCCGTTTGAAGATGATGCAATCCTGGAAATCGACTTTGACTTACGAAAAGAATTTCAAGAACAGTGTACTCAAAACCACGGCTTTCTACGAGGCAATAGACCATGTTGCAGCGAGCGAGGAGGGGTTTTCCGCGCTCAATATTCTGGAGGAATATCCTCCGTCCAGGTTGTCGGATGAAGGGAACGGATTGAATTATGGACTGGAACTGGCGTTCCAGCATTATCTCAATCACGGGTTTTTCTATATGGTTTCGGGTTCTTTGTTTGATGCGAAATTCAAAACCCCGGGATTAGAAGGTTGGACCAACAGCCATTACAATAACCAATATATCGTCAATACGACCATCGGGAAGGAATTTGATTTCTCCACCACTGAAAAACAAAAGGTTCTGGGAATCAATTTTCAATTGGTGTACGCCGGAGGTTTCTGGGAAACACCGATCGATCTGACCGAAAGCCGGGCTGCTCAACGTACGGTCCGATCCACCAGCGATCCGTTTTCGATCCATTTACCCGATGTATTGAAAACCTATTTCAGGGTGTATTACAAAATCAATCATTCCAAACGCTACAGCCTGATCGGTCTCGATCTGAGCAATGTACTCAATCGCGATAACATTTCTCACCGGTATTTTGATCCCTATCTGGATCAGGTCGTTGATAAATACCAACTCGGATTGATTCCTATGTTGAGTTATGTGATTAGAATCTGACAAATAAAACCGAAAAATGAAAAAACAAGATGTTCTGATAATCGGAAGCGGCGTGGCCGGTATGACAGTGGCCATTAACCTGGCAGAACGCAGACCGGATCTTTCCATCACCGTCCTCAATAAAACGAGACAGGGAGAAAGCAATACCAGTTGGGCACAAGGGGGGGTAGCCTCGGTGTGGAATCACGATCTGGATAATTATGAAAAACACATC
>CALEIL010000123.1 GCA_937876435.1 uncultured Bacteroidota bacterium | reverse complement strand
GAAGAAAAACATGATATGTATTTAGATTTTCGTGAAGTTATTTACCGTAGTAAAGATGAGACTTTAATTGCGATTCGCAAAACCCCACAATCTGCTGGATCGAATTTGAATTCTCATCCGTTCGGGTCTGTCAGACATAGAGCCAAGAATGCTCTGGATCGTATGCCCCTGGTCGGGGCGTAATTCCCTCCGTCGAGGCAAGCCAATCATCTCTCCACGAGGGTTAAAAATATGCATTTAAAATCAGCAATTAACATCAGACTGACATCGTTTTCATATATTAGTGATTTATTTCATATTAATTTAAAATAACCGAATCATGTTTAGAGCCATCACCTTATTTGTGTTTGTGTATTTATTGAATTTTTCCTGTCAGGAGGGCACGGGAGGAGAAAGTTGTTCGGACGGTGTATTGGGTGACACGGAATATACCATCGACTGTGGTGGGAATTGTCCTCTTTGTGAGGATTTTTTTGAAGGAAGCTGGAAGTCAGAGGGGGAGAACCTTTCCATGGTCTGGAAGCAGTTGTTCGATGCCCAATCGATTTCGGCGGTTTTCAATGCAGACAAATCGTACGTATTGACAATCGAAAACACCGGTGGGATGTCCAATCCTACATCCGGTACGTATTCGCTGGCTGATTCCGGGATCGATGGCATCTGGACACTCACGTTGAATCAGACGCAGCCCACCGCGGCCGTTTTTGACGGGATTATGAAAGCACAGGACAATTACGTACTGAACGTGGAAATCGTCCAAACCGATCCGTATATCAATGCGATTGCGCCGACACCTTCCGGGGGCCTCGGAAGTACCAAAACTGAAACAGGGGGAAATACGGAACCTTTTCCCGGCAATGTCCAGACATTTATCCGAAATTGACCCGATAAATAAAATTCTCAATCCTGCTAAATGCCCACGATACTCCGTCAACCGTTAAGATCTGATCCGGCAAGCGAAGTCCGACACCCCGACGGTGACCCGTCGGAACGTAGTTCATTGACGATCAGCATTTCGAAAATGAAGCAAGCCTCCGGACCACATGAAGGAGAGAGATATCAAAAAAGGGGGGATAATACCCGGGGGAATCCTTGGTATGAGGCTCTGATCAGAACCAGAATTTCTATAGCCTTTTTGGTCCTGTTCCTTGCAGGCTGTCAATCCGATGAAACAAATTCCTACGTGGATTGGCCTGTATATTTGGGTTCTCCTGCTTTGAATATTTTTTCGACCATAGACCAGATCGATACTTCCAATGTCCAGAATCTCCGTCCGGTGTGGACGTACCGGAGCGGTGATCCCGGAGAAATGGAATGCAATTCCATCATTATTGACGGAAAATTATTTGGTGTGACGGCGACCAAGGAGGTATATGCGCTAGACGGAACCAATGGGAAGGAACTCTGGCGGTTCAGTCCATCGCTGGAAAAGAACATCCTCAGAAGCCGGGGAGTATCCTATTGGAGAGAGGGGGAGGACGAACGGGTATTTACCAGCTACCGGGAGTGGCTCTACGCGCTCGATGCCAGTACGGGTGAGCCGATTCAGGCTTTTGGAGATTCCGGACGAGTGAGTTTGAAAATGGGTCTTGATGGGGATGTAACCGATAAATACGTGGTTTCCCGGACGCCGGGTGCCATATACAAGAATCTGATCGTCATGCCCCTGGCACTGAGTGAGAGTGCCGGGGCGGCTCCGGGCTATATCCAGGCATTTGATGTGAGGACCGGTGAGTTGGTCTGGAAGTTCAGAACGGTTCCTTTTCCGGGAGAGGAGGGATATGAAACCTGGCCTGAATCTGCTTACGCTGATGGAGTGGTAGGCGGGGCAAATAGCTGGGCCGGTATGGCTATCGATCAGGAAAGGGGAATCATTTTTGCACCCACCGGATCGGCAGCTCCCGATTTCTTCGGCGGCAACAGGGCCGGACAGAATTTGTTTGCCAACACGTTGCTGGCCCTGGACGCCAATACCGGTGAACGGATCTGGCACCATCAGATGGTGCATCACGATCTTTGGGACCGGGATTTACCTTCCCCACCGGCACTTTCATCCATCCTGTTTGAAGGGCAAAAGAGAGACGTCGTCACCCAGACTACAAAAACCGGTCACCTGTACGTTTTTGACAGGGCGACGGGGGAATCTCTGTACCCCATTGAGGAATTTGAGGTACCTGCGTCTGCGATCCCCGAGGAATCAGCCTGGCCCGTTCAGCGCTATCCCACCTGGCCGGCACCATTTAGCAGACAATCCCTGACCGAAGAGGATATTAATCCATATTCTCCTGACCGGGACTCATTATTGAAAATATTTCAAGCTGCGAATAAGGGACATTTTGTCCCGCTTAGCGAGACCCCCACATTGCTTTTTCCCGGTTGCGATGGAGGGGCAGAGTGGGGTGGAACCGCGGTGGATCCGGAAGGGATCCTGTACGTGAATTCCAATGAAATGGCCTGGCTGTTCACCATGAGCAGAACCGAAAAATCGACAGAGACCCGGATGGTGGATTTGGGAGAGAAGCTTTATTTGGAAAATTGTGCCTCCTGTCATCTGCACGATCGATCCGGAAATCCAGCCAGTGGATACCCATCTCTGATCGGGATTGGAGACAAGATGGACGCCGGTATGATGTCATCGATTATAGTGAATGGACGTGGAAGAATGACGGGTTTTTCTCATTTGACCGACGAGGAGGTGGTTTCAGTTGTCCGATACGTGCAAGGATTGGAAAACCAGAAGGTAGTGGATGAAACCCCCGGTCGATGGGAGCAACCCTGGAAATTTGACGGATACCATAAGTTTCTGGATAGCGAAGGCAATCCGGGCATTTCCCCTCCCTGGGGCCAGTTAACGGCTATCGATCTGGCAACCGGAGAACAAAAATGGCAAAAACCGCTGGGGGATCTTGAAGCATACCAGGATTTGGATATTTCCCCTACGGGTACGGAAAATTATGGTGGGCCACTGGTGACCTCCGGGGGGCTGTTGTTTATCGCAGCTACCAAAGACAGTAAATTCCGGGCATTCTCCAAATCGACCGGTCGGCTGCTCTGGGAAACAGATCTTCCTGCTTCCGGTTTTGCCACCCCCAGCACTTATATGATCAATGGACGCCAGTATGTGGTGATTGCCTGTGGTGGAAGCAAGCTGGGCGTAGAGGCCGGGGATGCCCTGGTGGCTTTTGCACTTCCATAATCCTTAAATTTCTTCGATATCTGAACAAAAGTATTTATCTTTCCGGTACACAGTGCTCGCGTCAGGTATTAAATTACAATCTAAAAATTTGACAATGAATTACCATCGTATTTCAGATTCGGAAGTTGAACGTTTTGAAAAGGACGGATTCCTCATACTCCCCGGGTATTTTCATCCTGAAGAGATCGAAAGGATCTATGGAATGGCCAGGCAGGATGATGTATTGAAGAAAAAAGCCATAGACCGCGGAGATGCGGAAGGCCTGAGAACCAGGTTGTCCCTGTGGTACAATCTGGATGACAGCATATACAGCCTGATGGCGAGGGGAGAAAGATTGGTAGGTGGCGCTGAGAAAATCCTGGGGACCAGTGTCGGACATTTTCATACCAAACTCATGCAGAAAGAGCCCAAAAAAGGGGGCGCCTGGGAGTGGCATCAGGATTACGGATACTGGTATAGGGACGGTTTCCTGCTCCCGGATATGATCAGTGTCATGACAGCCCTGAGTCCGGCCAACAAGGAAAATGGATGCCTGCAGGTGATCAGAGGGTCCCACAAATTGGGACGGGTGTACCATGGATTTGCCGGTGAACAGGTAGGGGCGGACATGGAACGCGTGGAAGAAACCCTCAAGCGAATGGAATTGGTCTATGTCGAATTAAATCCGGGTGATTCCCTGTTTTTTCATTGTAACCTGCTCCACCGATCCGATGCCAATCTGAGTGATTTCCCCCGCTGGTCGATCATCAGCGTATACAACTCTCTGTCCAACATCCCCTTCAAGGGCACGAATACTTCCTCTTATACTCCGATTGACCGCGTTTCCGACGAAGCCATTATGGAAACCGATCTCATCGGAATTTCGGAGGATCTGGAATTCAATGAAATAATCACAAAGTCCCGGACTAATTGACGATACCGGATTGGATAGTGGTTCATCAGTATCCCTGTGTTTTTTCAAAACCACTGCTTGTTTTTATTCAGGTCAGACAGGGAAACTAAAAGAGGCATTTTTATACGGATTTCATTTGAAAGCATCGGGACCAGGCCAAATTTCTAATAAAAGGGTTAAATTGGTTTTCATATTAAGCAGGTAAATGCGAATGGTTCCAGTTTGGAGATTTTTTGACCAGGAATAAACCGTGAATAAACAAACTTCGTCGACTTTAATTTTTGTTTTTGGTATCATCGTATTGTGGATCTACTTCAATCGTGGACAGGGTGATTTGTTGTTTTATGTGGTCGATCTACCATTGTTTATCATCTTGTACGGGCTGTTGTTTTCCATCGGTCTTCCAGCCGTCAGCCAGGGCATCCGGTATGGCACCAAATCATCTTTGCTCAGTACCATCGCATTCCCGGTCGTTCTGGTTGTATTGTACTATTCTTATTTGGGCATTCACGGTCAGACAATCGACTACGGTGCATCCCTTCTGCTTCCTTATCTGATGATGTTCCCCGTTCTGGCGATGTATCACCGCAATCTTCATTACAATGAAATTTCCTGGTCCGATCTGGTGGTGACTATCATCTTTTTATGGCCTGTCACGCTCATCGATCTTTCAGGAAATTCAGATCTTCCTATCGAAGGCGTTCATTTTGATTCGGTCTATCGTATGGTGATTATGTTGATTGCGGTTTATGCTTTTGTCGTCATCCGTCGTTTGGGAAACGTGGGATTTTGGGTGGATATTTCGGGCAGAAAGCTCTGGACGGCCGTATGGGTCTGGGCGGTGTACATCGGTTCGGTGTGGATGATAGGCTCGTTATTTGGTTTGGTCGAATTCGGAGGTTGGGATCCGTCGGATCGCCGTTCTGCTGAAAGTATCGCGATCCGTTTCCTGACCATTTTTTTACATACGGCATTGTTTGAAGAATTATTTTTCAGGGGCTTATTGCAGAATATGCTGGCCCGGAAAATCCGGCAGGCTACGGATCAATTGAGTTTTTGGGTCATTAGTTTTCTGGTCATGATTATTCTGGCTCTGGCTACGGGGGTAGGTATGGGAGGCCCCTTGTTTTGGCTTCCCGCCGTCGTATCGGTCTTGTTATTTCTCATAGCCTATCTGCTTTCCAATTTTTTTTCGGGGTTCCGGCATCATTATCTGGCGATGGCTATCATCAGTATACTTTTTGGCCTGGTGCATTTTCATGCCGGATCCATCGCGTACGTCGGATTTGCTATAATAGCCGGGTGGGCGTATGGGTACGTGTACTGGAAAACCCGGAACGTTTTGTATGCAGCTTTGATCCATACGCTGGTCAATATCAGCCCGATGTTCCTGGGTATCGATATCATTAATTGAAAAAAATAGAATCAGATGAAATTTATCATTTTTGTACGTCCCATTCTGTATATCCTGATTAGCTATTTCACGATGTTTGATGGCTATTCCCAGATATCCACGCCGGAGGATAGCCCCAATTTTATCATCATATTCGTCGATGACATGGGCTACGGTGACTTGGGGGCGTTCGGACATCCTACGATCAAAACTCCCTATCTGGATCAGATGGCGAGGGAGGGTCAGAAATGGACACAATTCTATGTAGGGGCCAGTGTATGCACGCCCAGTCGGGCGGCGCTGTTGACGGGCAGGTTGCCCATCCGAAGCGGGATGTGCAGCGATAAAAGCCGGGTGTTGTTTCCCAATTCTCTGCATGGCTTGCCAGCCAATGAAATCACGCTGGCCGAGCAACTCAGGAAGACCGGATACGCCACCGCTTGTATTGGAAAATGGCACCTCGGCCATCACAATCAGTATTTACCGACCAACAATGGATTTGACAGTTATTTTGGCATTCCGTATTCCAATGATATGGACAGAGTGGGTGGAGGAAATTATTGGGAATTCGCCGATTCTATTCCCTATGAATATTATAATGTGCCCCTGTTAAGAGACACCACCATCGTGGAACGTCCAGTTGGTAACGGCAAGGTTGGTTACCGCACTCTGGCTCTTGTTGATAAACTGAACCTGTGAA
>CALEIL010000122.1 GCA_937876435.1 uncultured Bacteroidota bacterium | reverse complement strand
TGCTGTTCAATGTGACGTTCACCGCACGATCCGTTACAACGGTAGGAGGTGTATCGTCTATAATTTCGATCCACTTGTACCATTCACCCTGATTCCAGCATTCGTCAGCTGCTTCGTATCGCACCTGGGTCAATTCTCCGTCGCATCCATTAAATGGTACACGTATAGGATTGCTCAGGTGTGAAAAAGTAATGATTCGGCAGGTATCGCCTGTAGCGGTCACTCTGATTTCCTCACCGGTTCTCTCCAGCGCCACAGAGCGCGTTCCACCCTGAACATCGACCATAGCTTTCACCGAGTGAACACCGCTGCAGTTGTCGATGACCTGTACATCAGGTACAAATACATCGGCTACGCAGTCATGAGATCCTACGCGGAAAGTGGTTGGATTGGTCATTTCGTATAGGGCAGCCACTGGATGAACGCTTCCTTCCCGGATGGAATCCTGGATAGATAATAGCGACAGATCAAACAAAGAACTGTCAATTTCACCTCCTCCAAGGAAATCGCTGATAAACGGATACAATGGAACCAATGTAGCTGCTATCTGTTCGATGGTAGTGGCTTCAGTTTCCAAATATGTGATTAACTGCTCAAAACTTGAGAAAGTTGGATAACAGAAATCAAAGATTGGAGGAATAGTGTCATATAATGTTTGCCATTGGCTGATATGAGCTTTTACCGCTTTATCGGTACAGGAGTAATCAATCACGATACTTCCTTCTTCTGCCACAAATGGAACTCCGCATTCTACCTCCTCTGCACACAAATTGGGAGTCAGAGCCCAGCAGGTCTGCGTGATCCATGAATCAACACCTCGGGTTTGAGGACAAGATCCGGTCCAGTCTGCGATTTCATCTGATTTAATTGTAATACCGCAATGCGTACCAGTAGGCAGACAGATAGTATCACAGGAATCAGCAGAAAATCCATCTATTGTTAATACTGGAACCTGGATTTCAATACAACCGAATTCCGATTCAGCTCCTACATCACAGAATCTGACACAATCGCCAGTTCCATAAATGGATGGCCATCCACCGGCGAACCAGTAAGGACTGTTTCCGTTGCCATTGAAGAACCAGTCAGAAGTCACTTGTTCAAAATTACCACCTTCTGACAGGATCCAGTCACCTTCCTGCAACAACAGGTAAGGATAAAACTCGAGTAATGCTTCCAATACCACATTGATCGGTTTTTCATTGAGCTCGATCAGGATTTGCAGGAAGCCATAAGTTCTCTGCTCGTCTGTAGCGTTTGCGATCAAATCCGCAGCGTAATCACCTGTGACGATGTCACGGATAGTGACGCTGTCTACACCATTCGCTTTGCGAAGAATCACACAATCAAGATATTCCTGATAGGTATCAATACCCTGTGCAAATGCATTGGTCAGACCAGCTATTATTATAGTAGCAGGAATTTCATAAGTCACCCCTCTCAATTTGGAATAAGGCTGCTCGTAGTCATGCAATCCTACTGGTTGCTTCCAGGAGGCATATCGCTTGGAAGATTCACCGTCTTCAGATACCATTTCGATATCGCAGTACAGAGAATCTTCAGCCGAACCGACAAATGCGTCCGGTGTCAAACGAGGCAGACGGAATACCACGATGGTATCGGTCAAAGTAGCCAGGTTTCCTTCTTTGTCGTACGATTCCCAGGTTCGGAAGATCACTTCTGCTGTATCACTTTCTATGTTACAGGGGAAAGGCATGATCCAGTCAGGCTGAGCTACTGGAGCTGTTGCCCGGCCACCACAAGGAGCTGTAGCAGTAGGGATGTAAACGCCGGAAGTGGGAATCACCTCACCGCAATACACGTTGATTTTACCGGTATCCACATTGATCCCGGTGACCGTGGTACCCAGTGCTGAAGTCAATACAACACCCGGAGTTCCATTGAGAATCATCTCCCCTAACCTACAGATTTGTTGTGTACCTCCTATGGTATTGGTCACTGTAAATTCCAGTGTAGTACCCAGGTACCGGCACACGTTGATAGTATCCACTTCGGTAGCATCTGCAAACTCCATAGATGGAAATGCAGGGCCTCCCCATTGATTCAGTATCTGGACTGTAATCGGATAACCCACCCCATCGGGGTTGGATACAAAGTCATCCGCACCAACAATCGCCTCCCCATTTTCATTAATGGCAGGAGAAAATTGTGCACAGTTTGGTTGCTGCTGTGCGTGGGACTGCATCGGTAGCGCCAGCACAAACAAAGCCAACAGGGGGATCAGCCCCTTCAGCCAGTTTGAGCCCAGACACCACGATGGCTGAATTGTTGTAAAATTCGTCTTTTTCATGAGTTCTAGTTTTGGTTGATTAAACAATCGGTTCTTAAAAATTAAGTTATGTAAATTAGTTAAAAATAAAAATTCCATATAAAAACAAAAAACGAAGCCTGTTTCCCTGAGAAACGGTTCGTTTAGCTTTTGATAGACATCAATACCCGCAAAGAAATGTGGAAAGTATAAGGTTTTTTCATCAACAGTTTTTGGTTTACAAAATGAACAATCTCATTGTTCTTTTGGAGGACAGCTTCTGAAAAAACGCAGTGTCTGAATTAACACTGGGACTAAAATTAAGTATAAAGCCTGAAACGAAAAAATTTTTAAGAAAAAAAATCATATATTTTTTATTTCCAAATTTCTTCTGCTCTTTTTGAGTAATGTAAACATATGTTATTTCACATATTTACTTTGCAATACCGGTATGAATATATCTTTTGGTTTCATCAATTACCGGGGGAATTAACAATACGAAAGCAGGGTTTTATCTTCATTGAACCTTGCTCCCATTCCTGAGGCAAATTTATAACAACTTTGGAACAATGGCTAATTTCTGACCTTTTAACCCCTGTTAAATAACTATTTTAACATTTTAATTTGATGACTTCTTCATTATGAGACAGTTTACACATTAGTGGAAATGAGTATATAAAAATATCTTCCCCACATTTTCAAACAGAAAAATGAAAATTCCGTACTTTTGCACTTCATTATCAATGCATTACTATGTTTCCAAAATATGACGTCATCGTGGTCGGAGCCGGACATTCCGGATGTGAAGCTGCAGTAGCTGCAGCCAATATGGGATCCTCCGTGATGCTCATCACCATGAATATGAATACGATCGCCCAAATGTCCTGCAATCCGGCAATCGGAGGAATCGCCAAAGGTCAGATCGTTCGCGAGATCGATGCCATGAATGGATACACTGGTATCGTCACGGACCATACCATGATCCAGTTCCGGTTGCTCAACAAATCCAAGGGACCGGCTATGTGGAGTCCCAGAGCCCAAAGCGACCGCATGGCATTCGCGGGCAAATGGAGGCAGATGCTGGAAAACCATCCCCGCATCGATTTCTGGCAGGAAATGGTCACCGGACTGATGGTCAGGGATGGGAGAGTCCACGGTGTCATTACCTCGCTGGGACTGGAAATCGAAGCTACCTCCGTGGTTCTCACCAACGGAACCTTTCTCAACGGGCTGATCCATATCGGGGCAAAAAAAATGGGAGGGGGCCGTGCAGGAGAACGGGCTGCCACAGGAATTACCGCTCAACTCGTGGAACTGGGTTTTGAGAGCGGACGGATGAAAACGGGGACTCCTCCCAGAGTCGATGGCCGTTCCCTGCACTGGGACCGCATGGAATTGCAACCGGGCGATGAGGATCCGGGAAAGTTTTCCTTCCTCGACACCCCGCCCCTGGAAAATCAGATTCCATGCCATATCACCTATACCTCGGCCGAGGTTCACGATGAACTCAAAAAAGGATTCAAGGATTCTCCTATGTTCAATGGAAGAATCCGGGGCATTGGACCCCGTTATTGTCCGTCCATCGAAGATAAGATCAACCGGTTCGCTGACCGCGACCGCCATCAGTTGTTTATCGAACCGGAAGGTCGCAACACCTGCGAAATATACGTCAATGGGTTTTCGTCTTCCCTGCCGGAAGATGTCCAGTATAAAGCTCTGAAAAAAATTGTGGGCTTCGAAGATGTGAAAATGTTCAGGCCGGGGTATGCGATTGAGTACGATTATTTTCCTCCGCAACAACTCCACCTCAACCTGGAAACCAGACTGGTAGCCAATCTCTTCTTTGCGGGACAAATCAATGGAACTACCGGGTATGAAGAAGCTGCAGGTCAAGGCCTGATAGCCGGAATCAATGCCCACCAGGCTGCCCATGAAAAAGATCCATTTGTCCTGACCCGATATGACAGTTATATAGGTGTCCTCATCGACGATCTGGTCAACAAGGGAACAGATGAGCCATACCGTATGTTTACCAGCCGGGCCGAATTCCGGATTTTACTCCGCCAGGATAACGCCGATGTGCGATTGACGCCCCAGGTCAGTGCGCTGGGGATGCATGGCATGGAAACCAGAATGGAAAATGCCACTCAGAAACTGGAATCCGTCCAGCAGATCGAACGGTTCGCCAGACAATATAGCGTGGAACCCGAACTGATCAATCCATTTCTCGAGGCCATCGGGAGTGCCCCGTTGAACCAAAAAATAAAACTGGAAACCCTCATCCTCCGACCCAACGTCCACTTCAATGACATCAGACCCTACCTCAGACCCCTGGATGAATTCCTCAATTCCATGAAAGAAGAATACATCAACAACGCTGAAATAGAAATGAAATACAGTGGATATATCAAAAAAGAGGAAGAACAGGCACTCAAACACCAAAGACTCGAGGAAGTCACCCTGGGCCGGGAAGTGGACTACAGCAAAATCTCTTCACTTTCCTCAGAAGGTAGGGAAAAGCTGATATCTACCCGTCCGATGAATATCGGGCAGGCCAGCCGGATATCCGGAGTTTCACCCGCTGACATCTCGGTGCTCCTGGTTCACATGGGACGATAGGTCCACAGGAATTTGTCTGTTGTAATTGCTGGATAGCAGTTGATTTCTGATTGCCCTCCGCTGAGCCGTTGACCGTTAATATTGAAACAATGGTCGAAAAACTGATTCTTTTTATCAGGTATCCGTTATATTGTTTGCCATATGCATACACATATATATGGTGTCACTCCTAAAATTACCTTTCATGAAAAAACACCTTACCCTATCCATCCTGTGTTTATTTTTAAGTTTTTCAATGATGGCACAGGAGAGAATTTACCGGTTTCCGGATGTCTCACACAATCAAATCGTTTTTAGCTTTGCCAATGACCTCTGGCTGGTCTCCAAAGAAGGAGGACGAGCCTTCAAACTCAGTTCGCCTTCCGGACCAGAAGTATTTCCCCGTTTTTCACCTGACGGCAAAACGGTCGCATTTTCTGGAAATTACGATGGCAATATTGATATATATACCTTACCCGTAGAGGGCGGTATCCCCCGGAGATTGACGCATCATGGCATGGCGGATCGGATGGTGTCCTGGTATCCTTCCGGAGACAGCATCCTACTGGCCTCGACTATGCACAGTGGCAAACAACGATACAATCAGTTCTACCGGATCTCATCGGAGGGTAGTCTTCCCGAGGCATTGCCCCTGGAACACGCCGAGTTTGGATCATTTTCTCCGGATGGAAAGAAACTGGCATTTACATACAAAAGCCGGCTCAACAGAACCTGGAAACGATACCAGGGGGGAATGGCAGCAGACATATTCCTGTTTGATCTGAACACGTACGATTCCGAGAACATCACACTCAGCGATTCCAACGATGAAACCCCCATGTGGCATGAAAACAGCATCTACTATTTGTCGGATCGGGGCACAGAAAAGAGATTCAATATCTGGGTCTACGATATTGGGACCAAAAATCATACACAAATCACCGAATTCACAGATTTCGATATCCATTATCCGGAACTCGGACCGGAGGAAATAGTATTCGAAGCCGGTGGTGGATTGTATCTGCTGGACCTGGCTTCTCATCGGTATGAGAAAATCGAAATTTCCCTGACCGACGATTTTGTTAATACCCGGCCTCATCTGGTCAAAGTCAAAGATCTTCTGCAGAACGTATGGCCCGCACCCGATGGCAAACGAGCCCTGGTGGAAGCCCGGGGAGAGGTTTTTAGCCTACCGGCCGAAAAAGGAGTCGTCGAAAATCTGACCAATAAGCCTGGATCTGCGGAGCGGTATCCTGCCTGGAGTCCGGATGGTCGTAAATGGGCGTACTGGAGTGACCGATCAGGAGAATACCAGCTATACGTGCAGGATTTGAAAACCGGCCAATCGCAGAGTCTGACGGAATTTGAAAATGGATTTGGGTATCAGATTTTCTGGTCACCGGACTCAAAAAAAGTTGCCTTTGTCCGTCAGGATATGAAACTCCATTGGGTGAGCGTGGATGATAAGCAATTGCATCTGATCGATCAGGACAAATATTTATTTGAAGGAGGCCTCAGAGGATTGGAGATTAAATGGTCACCGGACAGCAGATATCTGACCTACCAAGGTAGCCAATCCAACCGGCAAAACGCCATTTATATCCACGACACCCGGGAAAACCAAAACCACCAGGTGACTTCCGGTTTTTACAATTGTGATCAACCTTCCTTTTCATCCGATGGCAAATTTCTGGTTTTCCGGACCAATCAGAGATTTTCTCCTTCATATAGCTCCTTTGACAATTCATGGGTATACGTAAACAGTGCCCAATTGGCCCTCATCCCTCTCCATGATACCGTCAGGTCTCCATTTCTGGCTGTCAATGATACCGTCCAGGTGAAGGAGAAGGCTGAGGAGAAGGATGAGGAGAAGAATGAGGATGAAGAGAAGAATGAGGATGAGGATGAAGAGAAGAATGAGGATGACGCTGTCACCATTCAGTTTGATGATCTGGAACAAAAAATGATCATCCTTCCCCTGAAACCAGGAAACGTCAGCCGGCCTTCTCTGGTTGGCGGCAAGGTATTCTACCTCCGGCAGCCCGTGGCAGACCAAGACGGTGGATCGACCCAATTGCAGTATTTTGATCTGGAAGAGCAGGAGGAATCGGAGGTTATTTCCGGCGTGCAATTTTTTCAATTCACATCTGATGAAAAACAAATCATTACCGGGACCACGCAACGAATGGGTTTTATAAAACCCGCGAAAGATCAGAAGCTTGAAAAAACGATTCCTTTGGATGAAATGCAAATGTGGGTGGATCCCCGGCTGGAATGGAAACAAATATTTGAAGATGTCTGGCGCATCGAACGGGATTTCTTCTACGATGCCAATATGCACGGCGTGGACTGGGACGAGCTCAAGAAAAAATACGGCGGCCTGGTCAGCGAAGCCTATTCACGGGAAGATCTCAATTATCTGATCGGAGAACTGATCGGGGAATTGAATGCATCGCATACCTACCGGAGTGGAGGGGACGTGGAATCCACCAAAATCACTCCGGTCGGATACCTCGGCATCGACTGGACTATGGACCAGGGAGCCTACAAGATAAAAAAGATCATCCGGCCGGCTCCCTGGGACACCGAAGTAAGATCTCCCCTGGATGAACCAGGGCTCAACGTCCGGGAAGGGGACTATATAATAAGCGTCAATGGAGTACCGCTCACCAATTTCACAGATCCATACGCGGCATTCGCAGGTCTGTCGGAAAAGACCGTCGCTCTGAAAATCAGTGCGCACGCCGATGGAAGCGAACCGAAGACCATCTACGTGAAGACGATGGAGTCCGAGGTGCGACTTCGCAATCTGGCCTGGATTGAGCAAAACAGAAAATATGTCGAAGAAGCATCCGATGGCCAGATTGGTTATGTCTATGTTCCCAGCACAGGGTTGGACGGTCAAAAAGAACTGGTGAGAATGTTCTACGGCCAGATCGATAAAAAAGGTCTCATCATTGACGAGCGTTTTAATAACGGAGGACAAATTCCCGACCGCTTTATCGAAATACTGGATCGACCTGTACTGGCCTATTGGGATGTCCGGGACGGAGAAACCTGGGCATGGCCTCCGACCGCCCATTTTGGCCCAAAAGCTATGTTAATCAATGGGTGGTCAGGCTCTGGGGGCGATGCCTTTCCTGACTACTTTCGAAAGGCAGGACTGGGACCCCTGATCGGGACCAAAACCTGGGGAGGGTTAATCGGAATTTCAGGAGCTCCTACCCTGATAGATGGAGGTTCTGTCACTGCACCTACTTTTCGCATGTTCAATCCGGACCGAACCTGGTTTCCGGAAGGACATGGCGTAGAGCCCGATATCCATATACCGGAAGATCCTTCAGCTCTGGCTCGGGGTGACGATCCCCAGCTCGATGCAGCTATTGAATACCTTATAAATCAAATTGAGGAAAATCCAGATGAACTGTGGATGATCCCGGATCCACCAGCAGTAGAGAAAAGAAATTGATCAATCGGACTAAGTTTCATACCTTGTGCACGGATCTTTACTTAAAAGGCAAACTCGATGATCAATCCAAAAAAACTCGTTGGAGAAAAGGCAGCGGAATACG
>CALEIL010000121.1 GCA_937876435.1 uncultured Bacteroidota bacterium | reverse complement strand
ACCAATGTATTTCTCACGCACATCTTTCCCATCCCCCCCGGCATCCAGAGCAAACTCTTCATCTCCATACCGGATATACAACCACGAATGTCCCCGGTTGTGGTGGGTGCCCCACTGGGGCAGGTATTCATTGCTGCAAACGATGCCTACGCTGCGGAATACGTGGGTAAAATACGTGACCGCATCCTGGCATAGCCCCATATGGGACCTGTCAAACTGCATCACGCTCAGCGAGGTGGGATAATAATCCCGAACTTCACCCACGTAGCGGTACCGAAAACCCTGCAACACCGAATCGATCACCGTTTTGACCGGAATTCCCTGATTTAACAATTCCGGCACCCAGCTATACTTATCTCTGAGATAAGCCCTGGAACCAACCTCCAGCGGTTCATCCCAGTTCCGGTAAGGAAGAATATAGTCACAAAACTGTTCAAAAGAGGCACGCTTAGCTTCAGGGATTTCCCGCCAGGCTTCGAAGGCCAGATCAATGTTTTCGATGAGAAAATCCGCCGTTACTTCCCTGATATCGTATTTCAGTATTCCCGGCCGGGTTTCCCCATTACCGGTCACCGACTCCAAAAACCGGATGTACTTATCTTTTCTATACTCATAGTCTCCCACCGGAATCAATGCCATACTATCAAACACGGGCTCAAATTCCGGCAACACTTCATGGTAATTGTAATAAGGCATATACCCGATCAGATATTGCGCTGCCTGATACTTCAGCGGATCTCCTTTATAGTAGTCCAGGAATTTTTCCAATTCTATACGATTGGCCCCCGCCAGTTCAAGAGATCTATTTATCTCATCCGGATACCGGTTACAGGATAAGAATATGAGACAGATAAATATTAGATAAAAAAATATGTCCCTAATTAAAATTCTTATTATAATCATAATTGATATCACTATAGCCCTAAACAGTAGAATCAATATGTTTTGATCTAAATCATTATTTAAATAATTAGTCTATACCAAATTCTAAGGATTCAAAATTTAAGTTCATACTCAAAGATCACAGGATTATCCCCACTTTTCAGTTTACTAATCTGATTTCCAATGGATTCATCGTATAATGCATACTCAAATATATGTTCTGCCATTCCTGGATTGCTCACAATACCTCTAAATTTATCCAAGTGCAACCCATTGCAAATGGATAAAAAATCCATCATGTTAGAAGGGTACTCAGGCATGTTTAATTTGAAAATGCTCCGGTTTGATTTTTTAACAATATATGTTCGTAGTGCATTATCATAATAAATACCAAAAGCCAAATAGTCATCATTTTCAAATATTATAGAGATTGGAAAGGCTTTGTTGTTCTCATAAATATGATTGAAAATATCATATGTGTAATCCTGACCTGCTATTGTCTTGAAATCAAAAGAATTTTTTCCAACGTCAATGTAAATTTCAGGGTCCAGGGTAGTTCCTGTAATCTCATATGAATAATACGTATTGATGTCCGTATATTTCAAAGTATTGTTCCAAACTCTGAACGGCGACATACCGAAAGTCATGGCGCCCTTTGTATCCACCACATTTCCTTTACAAACTTATCTTCTTTTCGGGAATAGAAGCGGATTGTTTTTTCCCCTACATAAGCAAATGAATACATGACAATCAAATCTTCATTCAATAGTTGAAAATTTGTTACATTCCTTACACCCTGGAATAAAATCTCATCAGTAACATTCGAAAAATCATCTAAAGATAAACCTATAAATTTACCTCGTGGATCAAGGATATGTAGCGATCTGCTATAGGGGTCAATGTTGATATCTGTTATTGTAGTATATTCACCGGGTCCGTTCCCTTTTCGATCAATAGATACCTGGAAATGGCCATCCTTATCAAAAATATAAATCTTATTTTCAGAGCGATCCATTACAAAATAATTTAGCGGACTTTCAATTACTTTATGAGCACGCTTAAAGGCAGACTCTTTAGTTAACTCTAAAGGTATAATTCGCTTAATTTGGATATCAACAGATGGATATTTTTTAGTAATATCAATTGGGATCGTAAAAACACTATCTTTTAGAGGAACTTCTTCACAGCCGATGCACAATAAAAGTCAGAAGCGTCCAAAATAGGCAAAAAAGACATGGTTGAGATTTTCCCTAACTTTAGGGTTGAATCAAAACCAAAACCATGTCCAAATCTAAGATAAGCCTTTTTGCGCAAATGTTGGGATTAATTGATCGATCCAGAATTTCCAATGTAGTCAGAAAACACGATACGGACAAGTACAGCAAGGGTATTGACACCTGGACACATTTTGTATGTATGATGTTTATGCAGCTGGCAGATGTAAGCTCATTAAGGGACATCAGCAACGGAATCAGAAGTGCCAGCGGCAACCTGAACCATCTTGGTGTTACCAAAGCTCCAAGCAAGTCTTCCTTGAGTTATCGCAATGAACATCGCACCTATGAAGTGTTCAAGGATCTTTATTTTGAACTATTGGAAAAATTCGAACCATCCCTTCGTCGAAGACGTCAGTATGCCAGGCGACTCAAGCGTAAAATATTTATCATGGACGGGAGTGTTATCCCGCTGTGTTTATCCTTGTTTGATTGGGCAAAATTCAGGACAAAGAAAGGAGCCATTAAAATGCATGCGGTACTGGATTATGATCTGGGATTACCCAATTATGCCTACATTACAGATGGTAAAACACACGACATCAAACCAGCCAGAAACCATACATTCCCCCCTGATTCAGTCATTGTAGCGGATCGAGCCTACGTAGATTTTGAGTGGCTTAATAATTTGGACAGCACCCATGTCACATTCGTCACCAGGCTGAAAAAAAATGTCAATTTTGAAATAGTAAAAGAGTTACCTGTTAACGAGGAACACGAACACATTCTAAGTGACCAGATCATCAGGTTAACCGGGGATGACACCAAAAATAAGTACCCAGGGAAGATTCGTGTGGTTGAGGTTTATGATGCAGAAAATGACCAGACACTCATTCTGATGACGAATAATTTAACTTGGACAGCAGATACCATTTCTCAGCTATATAAGGCCAGATGGGATGTGGAGGTGTTTTTCAAGTTCATAAAGCAATTGTTTAGGGTTAAAACATTCGTGGGCACTTCGCCAAATGCAATACGTATCCAGTTGTGGTGCTCCTTGATTGCAATGCTATTGCTCAAATACCTGAAAGAGAAGGCAGAATACAAATGGAATATGTCAAATTTGGTGACATTACTTCGAGTCCACCTTTTTTCCAAGATTGACCTATGGGGATGGATAAATAAACCGGTGT
>CALEIL010000120.1 GCA_937876435.1 uncultured Bacteroidota bacterium | reverse complement strand
CGGTATTTACCTTTCGAAAATACCGGAGCCATTAGCAGTTGGAGACTGGAGCTACCATCCGAAATCAGGCAATTTAATTACAATACGATATCAGATATGGTCGTACATGTCAAATATACCGCCAGAGAAGGTGGTTCCGGTCTGAAATCCGCAGCAAATGCATCGTTGAGTAGTCAACTCGCAGCCAGAAAACAGGATTTGAGTCAAACCGGAATGCATATTGCGATAAATATGAAACATGATATGCCCAACGAGTGGCATTTGTTGAAAAAGGATGGAACTATTGACATGATCATTGATCAATCGCGATTACCCTATATAGTTCAGACCTTTGATACTACCGAAATTGAGAAAGTACTGTTTGTAGCTAAAGTCAAAGACAATCCCGCTACATTTACCGTAAATGTAGATGGCAATGGAACAGATCTGGTCAGGGTAGATGATTTGAAATTGTGTACAGGGATTAATTCCGATATTGATTTGGATAGCTTGTTCGCGTTGTCGGTTTCCAATGCAAACAAGGTTAAGCTGGAGGAGATGATATTGGTGGTAAAATTCAAATTCTGAGCCCATAAAAAGATACTTACCCTCCTCCTTAATTGTTGGGGGGAGAAGGGTTCGGAGGGTTGAATATGTAGGGGCCCAGAGCCTCTTTGTATCACACGAACAAACAATGAAAGAACTGTAAGCAAGAACCTTACCCCATATAGTTTGGCAAGGCGGACTGTGTGATATTTGCAAAAAGTAAGAAATTATGCGAACCTACACGGAAGAGGAAAGGCTTGATCACATCAAGCGACAAACCGAGAGTGGTCTGACGATCCAGGCGTATTGTGAGAAATATTCGGTCAATTTCTACAGTTTGAAGAATTGGCGAAAGAGGTATGTTAGCAACAAGAACGATTCAAATGGAGCAAATCGCCGAGGCTCCTTTGTTGAGGTGGCTGCGCCTGTTTCTGGATCTGGCACTGGGATGACCAATATTTATTTGCCCAATGGAGTCAGGCTACAGCTGGGTGGGGAAATTGATGCCAGGCTATTAAAACTTCTGAGCGATGTTTGAAAGTACACGACGTTATTATCTGTATAATCAACCGGTCGACATGCGAAAGGGATTTGATTCGCTGCGCGGTGTAGTCCGCCATCAAATGGGTATGAACATTCAGGAGGATGTGGGATATATATTCATCAATAAACGGGCCACGCATATGAAGGTGCTTTTCTGGGAAGGAGATGGACTGAGTATTTATTACAAACGTTTAGAACAAGGGACATTTGAGCATCCGGATGAGGGTCCGGATTACCGGATAAGTTATGAAAAATTGCTGTTGATTTTACGGGGAATTTCTACCCAAAAAATTATTAAAAGAAAGCGCTATAAGCTTGCAGGGTAAAGGGCAAAGTCGTATCTTAACGTCATGACTTTGGAAGCCCAGAATCTACAGTTGATAACCGAAAACCAGGAGCTTAAAAACCAGGTAATCTATCTGACTCAAGAGCTGAACCAGCTAAAACGGATGATGTTTGGCCAGAGTTCTGAAAGAAGTAAAACACTGTATTTTGATAATGGTCAAATTAAGTTGTTTGAGGATGAGCCGGTGGTTGAAAAGCCTGAAGTCAAGAAGGTGAAAGTCAAAGCTCACGACAAGGTCAAAGCCCGAAAAAAACCGAAACGACATATTTTACCGGCCAACTTGCCCCGAGAGAGCCAAACCATCAATCCTGAAGGTATTGATCCAGACCAATGTATCCAGATCGGAGAGGATATATCCGAGACGTTGGCTTACAAGCCAGGTGAAATTTATGTTAAGCGAATCATTCGTCCCCGGCTGGTCATCCAGGGGAAAGAAGACACTCCGGAAACAACAAAGGCAGTCATGCAGGCTCCGATCCCGCCGCGATTGATTCCCAGAGGGATAGTAGATGAAAGTCTGATAGCTCATATCATTGTAGAAAAATTCCTGTATCATACACCGGTCTACCGGTTGGCTAAAAAATACCGGCAAGCCGGTGTTGGATTCATCGGAAAGAAAAATATGCACAATTGGATTCACAGCTCAGCAGCAGCTTTAATGCCCTTGTATTATTTGCTGGAGAAAGATCTACTGAACTCCCCTTATCTGCAAGGGGATGAAACCACTCTGGCCGTATTGTCCAGTGATAAACCAGGTGCATCTCATACGGGCTATATGTGGTTGATCCATAATCCGGAAAATCAAACAACCTTGTTTCATTACGATCCCAGCCGACAACACCGGGTCGCACATGAGCTATTCGGGAGGTACAAGGGTATTTTACAGGCAGATGGCTATGAAGCCTACGAAAGTGTAGCCAAAGTGAATCCACAAATGAAGCTAATCAATTGTATGGCACATGCCCGACGCAAGTTCGTGGATGCTACAAACAGTGATCCACCAGAAGTCCGGCATTATCTATCTGAGATTAAAAAATTATACAACCTGGAAAAACAGCTTCGCGATAAAAAAGCCGATTACGAAACACGCTTCAATGAAAGGCAGAATATTGCTGTACCTATATTGGCCGAATTAAAGAAGTGGATGGAGGACCTTATTGTCCACAATTCAATACTACCTAAAAGTCCGTTAGGTAAAGCCATTGCTTACTCTCTGAACAGATGGAACGGACTGAGTGCCTATACGCAAGATGGTAAACTGGAAATTGATAATAACCTGATCGAAAATGAAGTGCGACCACTGGCTTTGGGCAGAAAAAATTATCTGTTCGCCAAGAATCATGATACCGCTCAGAATATAGCATGTCTGTACAGCATTATATTAACCGCAAACAAAAACAACCTGTGCATTCACAAATACATGGAATGGTTGCTCAGAAAATCTGTTACTGAGAAAATAACAGATCAGTCGATCAGCTGGTTGCCGCACAAACTATCGAAGCAAGATAGAGAAAAATTCCAGATGGAAAATGACGGGGTATAGTTCCTGCTTACCGGGAGTCGGGGGTCGGGAGTCGGGATTCAGGGGTCGGGAGTCGGGATTCGGGAGTCGGGAGTCGGGGGCCGGGATTCGGGATTCGGGATTCGGGAGTCGGGATTCGGGATCAGGG
>CALEIL010000119.1 GCA_937876435.1 uncultured Bacteroidota bacterium | reverse complement strand
TTCTTCGACCTGTCAAAAAATATTTTGAAATACCACTATAGGCACTTAAGATTTGTCGCACTAAGTTGTGAACAAAGCATTCTAATCCCTATTCATTTGCTCATTTTTCAACCACAGAATGTAACTCCCAATGGCCGGTATGATATTTAAAATCAATGGTTGTTAAATTTAATAATAAAAAAAAAGGATGTCAAACTTACCCGTTCAGCACGTTTTATTCGCCCAGATGAAATAGTCCTTGCACTTCCATCTCCACTATTTAAAGGATTATTCTACCAGAGACACATTGATCATCCACATGACGCCAAACCGGTCCTTCAATGAACCAAAGTAATCACCCCAAAACATTTCCTGCATTTCCATTTCTACCCGTCCACCTTCAGACAAAGCTCTGAACAGGCGATTGGCTTCCTCCCTGGAATCTGGTTCGAGATTGATGTATACATTGTTTCCCATGGATACCTCAAAGCCCATAGATTCCGGTGCGTCAGAGCCCATCAACAAGTGGCCGCCCAGCGTGGGGAGGGCTACGTGCATGACCAGTGATTTATCTTCCCCGGAGATCGAATGTTGACCTTCCTGATCTGGGACCTCACCCATGCGGATGATTCCATGCCCGGAAAATTCAGTCCCGAACACGGACCTGTAGAATTTAAATGCTTCTTCAGTATTCCTTTTGAAATGGAGGTAAGTGCTTATACGTGCCATGAATTTCTTCCTGTTGTAATTGCTTTTCAAAGGTAAGCTGACCAATCCCATTGGTATGGGGTAAAAATGACAATTGAAAGGGGTTTTTGCGACAAAAAGCTTATAATCCCTGCTGTCAGCAACCTCTGGTCAGGGAGGGCCTGCCGTTCGCAGTCTCTGGTCAGGGGGGCTTGTCGTCCGCGATGTTCTGGTCAAGCAGAGTCTGTCTGGTTCTCCAGATATAATCTCTCTCCCCGGATCAGCCAAAACGCCCGCAGGGCAGTTCTCAATTTATTGCTCGGCGCGATAATCTATCGAAGGACAATACACGATATGTACCCTAATTCTTTCAAATTATACCACGGTGAATTCTTTCATAATATCTAAATTAGCCAATTCTATAAATGCCTCGCAATGAACAATCTTTACAGCTTACGTCCTTCTAATAAAAAATCCATGGCCTGGATGACTCCAGCGGGAGTATGCGGTTTACTGTGTTTTTATTTGTTTCTCACTATGAGCTGTGAAAAACCACCCGAGCACATCATTTCTTCCAACAATTACGATTCGCTGCATTTGGCGCCGTTTGTGGAGGAAGATTTCCCGTTTTTGACCACTCCGATTGATTTACGTGATCTGGGTCCGGCATTTCCCGATGGAAATCTGACCTCCAGGGGAATCGTTATAAATCTGGGAAATGAATCATATGCTTGTTTTGATACGGACTTGCTCCGCTGGTCGGTGGCCTGGACCGGAGACTTTATCTCCATGGCGGGTATGGCCCAAAATTCATACGACGATTATTTCAACAAGAAAAACAAATTTCCGACCGTACTGGGAAATCCCAAAATCGCAACCGGTTTGTATCCGGGTTGGCGGGTAGATGGAGCCCGGTATGATGATCCCCGGGTCAGGAGGCCTCCCTATGACAAAAATCTTTGGGGACCCGTGCCGGTATCTCTGGGGCGCTGGGAAGGGATTTTGCTCGAAGACAGCAACAGCCTGTCCATCCAATATTCAATTGATCACACCAGCATCCGGGAGAAACCAGACGCTATAAAGTTTGACGGTGAAACTGCGTTTGTCCGGACTTTGCAGATCCAGGCTCACGATGCGCCTTTTTATCTGAACGCAGCTGAAGTGGCCAACGGAATAGAGACCGCAGAAGAAGACTCCTGGGCTTGTATTTTTCAGGGTGTCGGTAAGGACTCGGTCACCGCGGTGGGCATAGCCGGAGGTTCTGCAAACTGGCATTTTTCCGATAATAGGTATTTGACCCTGGAATTTGAAGCAAGTAATGAAGAAATCAATACTTCCCTGCTGGTATGGAGTGGTCCGTCTGAGAAATTGCCCCAATTTCAGAAGCTGGTCACATCCGTCCAATCGAAGGATGTCTCCTATCAAAGGAAAGAAAATATTACGAGGTGGGATGAGAAAGTGTATACCCGGGAAATCAAATCACCCGATACGGCCGCCTATGTCACCGATCAATTGTTGCTTCCGGTTCCCAATCCCTGGAATCGGAATATCAGGATCATCGATTTAGATTTCTTTGAAAATGGCAGAGGAGCCGTAGTTTCCTATGATGGAGACGTGTGGCTGGTCGATGGAATAGGTCAGGAGTATATGACCTGGACCCGGTATGCCTCCGGTCTCAATGAACCGATGAGTCTGACCATCCTTCGCGACACTATTTATGTATTCGACCGGATGGGAATTACCCGATTCCACGACTACAACGGGGATGACGAGGCAGACTTTTATGAGAATTTTTTCAATATCGCGGATCAATCCATGGAATCCAGGGAATGGCCGGCTGACCTGGTCGTCGATCCGGAAGGAGGGTTTTTTATCGCCAAAGGAGGGTCTTTAAATGCGGGCCCTCACATCGGTGAAGTGACCCACAAAGGATTTGTACGGGGTTCCCGATACGATGGTTCGGTTTTGCACGTATCCGAAGATGGCCGAAACATGGAAGTTGTAGCTACTGGATTACGAGGACCATACCTCGGGATCCATCCGGAAACCGGATTTTTGACCGTGACCGATCAACAGGGCAATTCTGTACCCAGCACGCCGGTATATCAGGTCAGGAAAGGCGATTTTTATGGCGTACCTTCCACCGCTCACAGACTGGATACCCCGGCTATTTCCTCCCCTTTGCTGTGGGCACCCCACAATATTGAACCATCTAGCATTGGTCAGGTATGGATGACCACGGATCGGATGGGACCGCTCAATAATCAACTCATTCATATTTCGTTTGGCAAACCCGGCTTGTTTAGAATCCTGATAGATACGGTTGGTCAGACGTTACAGGGTGGTTTGATTTATATCCCTGCTCATTATCCAACCCCGGTAGCGAAAGGCTCCGTACGCGATAATGATGGTTTTCCATACTTCGCCGGCTTCAATCTTTGGGGCTCGTCATCGAAAGGGATCAGTTCTTTACTGCGTTTGCGGTATACCGGCCTGCCCGATAAATTGCCGGTAGGTTTTGAAGCTGGAAAAGAAGGGGTCCTTTTGCATTTTGATCAGCCCCTGGACTCCCTATCGGTGGCCAATGTTGGAAATTTCCAGGTCAAGCGGTATAATTACCTGCGCACGGAAGAGTATGGATCCGGCCATTACCGGCTGGATGGAACTCCGGGGGAAGAAATGATCCCTGTCCTGGCCACGCACCTGTCCGAAGACCATAAATCGGTACTGTTGATCGTTCCCAATATGACAGAAGTAGAGCAAGTAGAAATCAACTTTGATATAAACTCTACAACAGAACAGAAAATCAAGGGAACTTTTGCCTTTACATTGCATCAGGTAGAAAACCTGGATCTGGAGAAAGCCGGTTTTTCAAACGTGGAAACGGGTGACCTGGTTCTCAGCTCTGAAGAATTGCTGGCCAGGGGAGAAAAGTCGCAAACGGTCTCGATCGAACTCGGAGAACAACTATTTACCCGGATGGCGTGTATCGGGTGTCATTCTACAGGAACGAGAACCGATGGGCTGTACGGTCCGCCTTTTCAGGATTTGTACGGATCCGTCAGGAAATTTAATGACGGCAGTGAGCAATTGGCTGATGAGGCATACCTGACCGAGTCTATTCTGGAGCCTGCCAAAAAGGTGGCAAAAGGGTACGATGCGGAGATGCCTTCCTTTGTGGGAATTCTCAATGAGACTGAAATTGAGTCGATCATAGTATATATTAAATCCCTTAGCAGTCATGCACCATTGTAATCACTATAAGTTCGGTTAATATGAACAAACCAGATTTGAATTCACCATCCCGGCGCCGCTTCGTCCAACAGGCTGGTCTACTCGTGGGGGGAGCTTCTTTTTTGCCGGAACTGGGAATGTTTCCCACGTTCAACGCTCCTAAGATTTCATTGAAGTTTCATTTGTTTTCCAAACATGTCCAGTTTTTGGGTTACGAAGAAATGTCGGAAAGAATTGCTGAAGCCGGGTACGATGGAGTTGATCTGACCGTCCGGAAGGGTGGACACGTGGAACCGGAACGGGTAGAACAGGACTTACCCCGGGCTGTGAAGGCGATCCGGCAATCCGGTCTCGATTCCATCGTCATGGCTACCAATGTGAATGATGCTTCCAGTACACTGAACCAAAGAGTACTGCAAGTCGCTGCTGATCAGGGAATCAGCCACTACCGGATGGAATATTACAGTTACCTGCCAGATAAAAGCATTCCGGAATCGATCGCACATGCCCGGAAGAAAATGGAGGAACTGGGTGAACTGAACCATAAATTGGGGATCATTGGATGCTATCAGAATCACGCCGGCACCCGGATGGGTTCTTCTCCCTGGGAATTGTATTCCATGCTGGAAGATACCGACGAGAAGGGTATCGGCGTCCAATACGATATCCGCCACGCCATGGTGGATGGTGGTCTCAATTGGACGAAGGGACTGGAATTGGTCAAACCGCGGATTCATTCATTTGTGATAAAGGATTTTAAATGGTCCGAAAAGGAGGGAAGATGGAGCCCGGAAAATGTACCATTTGACGAGGGAATGGTGGATTGGGCCGCTTATTTCAAAATAATGAAATCCTATCACCTCGATGTCCCCGTTTCGGTCCACATGGAGTATTCATTGGGCGGAGCCGAGCACGGAAGAAAGGAGATTGCGGTCGATCCCCGGGTGGTTTACGATGCGATGAAAAGGGATCTGGACCTGGCTCGTAAAAAATGGGAGGAAGCTTAGCGACGTTTTATCTGTGGGGATTATTGTCTTCAGATGGGGGAGGGAAAGGCAGACCCGTTTATTGATTTCAGAGGGGAGTGAGGATTCCTTCCGGCCCGTGAATGCCACCAAACCTGGATCAGATGAGGAATATAATGACATCACCTTTTCAACCGGTCATTTTGACTATCATTTTCTGTAAATTGCACCCCATGGGCGGTGATTAGGGGCGGTTAGATGACTTGATCATCTAGTGCAC
>CALEIL010000118.1 GCA_937876435.1 uncultured Bacteroidota bacterium | reverse complement strand
CTTCTCTCATTTTCGCTTTGTCTGATGGGGCGCTCTGCGGACCATCAACCAAACGGCCGGGCTCCTGATTCACCCTGAACAACCCACTGCAGCCAGGTTCTACCCTAATTCAAAATTCAAAATTCAAAACTCAAAATTCCCAACAACTTTCATCACCCCGTTCATCAACCGCCAATGCCCCGGGAAGGTGCAGATAAACGGGTATTCTCCCGGCTCCTCCGGGGCGATAAACTGGAGCGTAGCGGTTTCCTCCGGATTGAGCAGGCGGGTGTATTCCAGGACTTCGGGCAGATCGGGGACGTAACTTCTTTCGGCACCGTCGGCTTCCATGGCCATTTTATCCGAAGCCTGCCCCACTTTCTCCAGCGAACCCGGCGTGGTAATGAGGAGGTTGTGCTGCATAAAATCGTCGTTGACGAAGGTGATCTCGACGGGCTTACCCGCCTGGACCACAAATTCCGAAATATCGTATTTCATCTCGTTTTTGATGACTCCGATTTCGATCCGCTGGACCTCCCCGGCCGACGTGAGGACGGCTCCGGCGAGATCTGCCGCCGATGCGTCCCAGTAGTTGTTCAAAAACCGCTGAGACCAGGTCAGTTTGTTTTCATCTCCTTCCTCCTTCACGGCCACGGCCTTGTACGTGCCGTTCCACCGGGCGTACGATTTGATGAAGCCGTCGCGATGCCGGGCCGAAGCCATGTACAACGATTGAGCGAGCCACCGGTCGCCGGTTACGGACGGATCCTGGCTCAATTGGTACAATTCCTGGCCTATTTCGTCATCGGCCTCCCACGTGGAAACGGACAACAGGGCCGCCTGCCGAACCACCGGGTCGGACATATTCCAGATTTTGTGTTCCTTCAACCGTTCTATCCCGGCGTCGGATTCTGACAAAATCTGGATGGCGGCTTTCCGGACGGCGGGTGCCGGATGATCGAGCGCGCCAGCGACGTGATCCAACGCTTCCGGATCACTATCTATTTTCAGGAGACCGTCCAGGGTCCACAGAGCGTGCAACGCCCCCGGACTATTCCCGATGGCATCCGTATTTTCATCGGTGATCAGCGCGAGCAGATCCTCCACCACTTCGGTATCGCCGCTTTCGACCAGGAGCCGCTGCGCGGTCATTCGCCAAAACAGATTGGGATGGCTAAGTGCCCCGACCAGGTCGGATGGCTGATCCTTGCTCAGGGCCATTTCTCCGGATGCCTCGTAGGTATCGGGGACGATCCGCCAGATCCGGCCGTGGTTCCGGTCCCGGAGGGGATTGATGTACGCGTTGCCCGGTCCGTTTTCGGCCTGGTAGCCCCCAAAATCCGGGGCTGGTGTGGGATTGTGCTGGACGATGAAATTGTACCAGTCCGCGATCCACACGTTGCCATCGGGTCCCACCTTGGCTTCCACCGGTGCAAACCATTCGTCCGCCCCGGCGACGAGATTGCCTCCGTCCTGTTCCACGAAACCAGCTCCGTCCGGAACGATCCGGGCCCAGTGGACCAAATGCCCCGTCGGCTCCGCGACCATGGCGTACCCGTCCCAGTATTTTTCGGGATACGTCCGCGCGGTATAGAAGTGATGGCCCGAGGCGGCGGTATACCCTCCGAACACGTCCACCTGCCGGACGTGATCGGTCACCGCCCGCATCGGATAATGCCCGTCGATTTTGATGCTTCCCCGGTTGCGCAGGCCTTCGACGCCGTCGTAGTACTCGTTGGGGATGCCCATATATACGCTGTGCGTGTTATTGGCGGTGGACGCGAACACCTCGTTGGTTTCCGTAAACCCGAGACCCCAGGTGTTGTTGCTCGTGTGGCCCATTTTTTTAAAATCGCCGTAATCGCGGTCAAACCGGTAAATCCCCTGGCGCAACTCGTGTTCTTCGCCGTCGATCGTGCCCTTGAACCCGGAATACCCGACCACTCCCCAGATATGATTGTCCATGCCGTATTGGAGATTGGAAGGACCGGCGTGGGTATCAAAGGTCCCCCAGCCCTGCATCACGACTTCCCGCTCATCCGCCACGTCATCCCCGTCGGTATCCCGGAGAAAGATAAACTCGGGAGCCTGGGAAATCAGGACGCCCCCGTTGACAAACATCAGGGACGTGGGGATATTCAGCCCTTCGGCAAAAATCGTGAACCGATCCGCCCGTCCGTCCCCGTCGGTATCTTCGCAGATCTTGATGCGGTCGTCGCCCGGTCCGTCATCGGTTCTCACCGTATTGGGGTAATCGACGGTTTCGACCACCCACAGTCTGCCGCGCTCATCCCAGGCCATCGTGATGGGATTGATGATGTCGGGTTCAGCGGCGAACAATTCCAGGTGAAAACCGGTGGGGACCTGAATCAGTTTTTGGGATTCCTCCGGAGAGAATGGTTCCTGGTATTGGGGCCAGGGGTCTCGTTTTTCGTAATTGGGGATATTGGCCGTGTCGTAGTACACAAATTGGGGGAGGCTGTCGCGAAATTCTTCCCACAGGCCCCGGGCGTGGTCGCCCACCGCCCACAGGACGCCGTTTTTGAGCAAATCCTGGAAACCGGTCTGATTCCAGGTGCGCTGATCGTGTCCGTACGCGGTGTAGAAGACCCGGCCGTCACCTTCGGTTTTGACCCAGGTCCAGGGTTCCCGGTGATCGTCTTCCACGCGTTCCATCAGGACCTGGATGTCGTCGGTGAGTTTGTGATGAACGTAGGTTTCGTCCCAGGTAGAGAAGGGGGACAGGCCCGCCATGACGGGATGATCCGGTGAGGTGATTTCGGCGGTAAAGGTGGCGGTATCGTGTGAATTAAACTGACCACCGATCATTGCGACCACCTCGTCGGAATTGCGGAAGCAAAAACTGGCGCAGTGCACCGGGATAAATCCCTTCCCGCTCCGGACGAAATCCAGGAGGGCCGTGGCGTGGTCCGGTGCGATGGAATCGTGGTTGGCGTATAGGATAAGGCCGTCGTAGTGGTCGAGATTATCCGGATTGAGATCGGCCGGATCCTCGGTGTAGGTGAGCTGGATGCCCTCCCTCGTCCATTTCCGCATCAGGATGGGGGCGTACTCGTACGAATTGTGGTGCTGGCTGTCGTGTCCGAGGAAGAGAATTTGCAGCGGTCTGGGGCTGTCTTCCTGGTTGGTGGTGGTCTCGGACTGACAACTCAGGACGAAGGCGGATAAAAGGAGGAGCAGGTATCGCATAAGTAAATAATTGGTCGTTGATAAATGAGCGGGCTAATATTACGAAAATTTAACACAAACGCCCAAAAGTCTTAAGAATAAGTTTTCATAAAGGGGTTGTAAAGCCGGAAAATGGGGGTTACGAAACATATTATAATGTCGGCATGAAAATATTTTTTTAACGAGGCCAGAAAATTAATTTATAGTCAAATGGATGTTAAATCACTCACCCATCTATGGTCTTTTGAATCCCCGCCGGACGTACCCTGTAGGGGCATATTGCGCCAAAATTTGAAGTTGACCCTGAGTCAGATATAGGCCACCATCCAATAATGGGTCGTATATACCCCTTTTGGGGTATTGCATAAACGATATATTTGTCTTAAATTTGAAAACGTGTAGATTTTTTTCTGAATGGACAAATGGTTCTTCCTTTCTGTTTTGGAAGCGACGATATTATGATTAGGATTTGTAAATATGTATTTAGAATTAATTTTATAACGGTAGAGGTTGTTTGCCTGGAAACAACGGGCAGATGATCGATTTTGGAGCGGAATTATGACCCGTGAAGTTAAACTTCACACGTGGGAACTAACTTCGGCCACCCAAAAGATATCCCGGAACAAATTATTTATAAAAATCTTTGAGCTTATGATGGAACATCAAATTTTTAGCAGCCGAAAAACCCTATTGATTCCAATCGACCATATGAGCAGAACTCTATACCAACCCATATACGTCCCCGCCCGGACCGAATACGGGTGATCTAAGGCCAGGCAGGCCTGGTGCTGAATTCCAGTGACGGGCTGACACATT
>CALEIL010000117.1 GCA_937876435.1 uncultured Bacteroidota bacterium | reverse complement strand
AGTACGCAGGCCGTTTCACAGGGGGCAGGACAAATCCGCCCGGTAAACTCGGGAAAGTTGTTGGTGCTGGACAAAATCTCATAGGCTTCCTGCCAGTCACTCCTGTATACCGCATCGTTGAAGTCAGGAATGATATTCCCCAGAGGACAGCCATTGTGACAGAATGGGACACCGCAATTCATGCAGCGCGATGCCTGATCTACTGTTTTCTCTTCAGGAAAATCCAGAACAAATTCTCTGTAATGCTCGATCCTGGTTTCCACCGGTTCTTTCCCCGGCAATTCCCTTGTATGTTTCAGGAATCCTTTGATATCTCCCATTTTATCATTTTTTAATTGTGCTCTATAATAATGGAACGGGTTTCACATCCAGGCTCCTGCCAGAGATGCCCCTACCAGACACCCTGTTTCCACATTGAATATATAATATTTGTTTTCCGGCAATCTATCTCCAGGGCACCTGCAAGAGGTGCCCCTACTAACCCACAAACACTTTTTGACTGATGGATTCTTTTTCATTTTCCTCCAGAACCCGTTTGAGGTCCTTAGGCATTACTTTCACAAAATATTTCTTCTCCTTGTCCCAGTTTTGCAACAAATCCAGGGCTCTTTTGGACGAGGTATAATTGAAATGATTTCGGAGCAAGCGCCTTACCTCGATCAAATCTTCGCCTGCGGGCCGTTCCAGATCCACCATTTCCCGGTTGCAATTCATATGAAACTCGCGATCCCGGTCGTATATAAAGGCCATACCTCCACTCATTCCGGCAGCAAAGTTTTTACCCCAGGTACCGATATTGACTACGATACCTCCGGTCATATACTCGCATCCGTGATCTCCCACTCCTTCGACGACCGCCTTGACACCAGAGTTCCGGACCGCAAATCTCTCCCCGGCCATTCCGTGGATATAAGCTTCTCCTGAGGTCGCTCCATACAGAGCCACGTTGCCAATGATAATATTTTCTGAAGGCTCGAAAACAGCCAGACGGTCAGGTGTCACCACGAGGGTGGCTCCGGACATTCCCTTTCCAAAATAATCATTGGATTCACCTTCCAGTCTAAACAAAAGACCACGGGCAGAAAAGGCTCCAAAACTCTGGCCGGCACTTCCCCTGAAACTGTAATCAATGGTATTTTCGGGTAAACCAATCCCGCCGTATCTTTTGGAAATCTGATTGCTCAACATAGCACCGGTCGCCCGGTCAGTATTCCGGATGCTAAATTCCCCGGTAATTTTCTTTTTGTGCTCCAGCGCCAGACTCGCATGACTGATCAGTCTCCGGTCCAGCACCTGATCTAACTTATGATCCTGCTCCCTGGTCTTGTAAAGACCTACGGAATCATCCACCGGCTCCTTGTAAAGGATCGGGCTCAGATCCAAATGTTTGTACTTCCAGTGATCGATGTCTTTCTTCATTTTCAACATCTCCACTTTCCCAACCATCTCATTGACGGTTCGGAATCCAAGCGACGCCATGATCTCGCGGAGTTCGCGAACCATAAAGGTGAACATATTGATGACGTGTTGTGGATCCCCTGTAAATCGCTTTCTCAGGACAGGATCCTGAGTAGCCACTCCGACCGGACAGGTATTGAGATGACATTTCCGCATCATGATGCAGCCTTCCACTACCAGAGCTGCCGTAGCAACTCCCCATTCTTCAGCACCGAGTAGGGTCGCGATGGCCAAATCTCTTCCGGTCCGCATTTGACCATCCGTCTGTACCGTAACGCGGTCTCTCAATTTATTCTTCACCAGCGTCTGCTGGGTTTCAGCCAGACCAAGTTCCCACGGAAGACCAGCGTATGAAATCGATGTCAGTGGCGAGGCTCCGGTCCCGCCATCGTGTCCCGAGATCAAAAGCGCATCCGCGTGCGCCTTGGTCACCCCGGAGGCGATAATCCCCACGCCCGCTTTGGACACGAGTTTTACGTTGATCCGGGCTTCCGGATTGGCATTTTTAAGGTCAAATATTAATTGCGCCAGATCCTCAATGCTGTATATATCGTGATGGGGCGGGGGGGAGATCAATCCCACGCCTGGAGTGGAATGTCTGACACGGGCAATCCATTTATCGACCTTGTGCCCGGGCAACTGTCCTCCTTCCCCTGGCTTTGCTCCCTGGGCCATTTTAATCTGAATTTCGATCGCGTTGGCCAGATAGTGACTGGTGACTCCAAAGCGACCCGATGCCACCTGTTTGGTGGCTGAATTCATGCTGTCTCCGTTTTCAAGCGGTGTGTACCTGATCTCATCTTCTCCCCCTTCCCCGCTATTGCTTTTACCGCCGATCCGATTCATAGCGATTGCCAGCGTGGTATGGGCTTCAAAACTGATGCTCCCAAAAGACATCGCACCGCTCACAAACCGTCGGAGAATGGTTTCTTCTGATTCCACATCTTCCAGCGGAATGGCATTTCCTTTACGAAAATCCAGCAACCCTCTCAGGGTCATCGCCTGCCGGCTCTGATCGTTGATCAATTTACTGTATTTCTTAAATATTTCGTAGTCCCCTTTTCTGGTTGAATACTGAAGGAGGTGTATGGTTTGTGGATTGAAAATATGATCTTCTCCCCGGCGTTTCCATTGGTAAATCCCTCCTTCTTCCAGATTATTTTTTACGATGGAGGAGGAAGGATACGCGTGTTCGTGCCATTTGAGTATTTCAATGGACAGTTCATCAAATCCAATGCCTTCTATCCGGCTGACCGTCCCCTTGAAGCACTTGTCGACCACGCGATGATTCAGGCCCAATATTTCAAATATCTGAGCACCCTGATAACTCTGTACCGTGGAAATCCCGATTTTGGACATGATCTTGAGAATTCCCTTTTCGACGGCACCGTTGTAGATCTGGATCACGTCATCGAGCGAAACTTCATTTTCCCCGGATCCGTCCTCTTTATGAAATGCGCCTTCCTTGTACAGGCCGGCCAGGGTAGCATACGTCAGGTATGGATTGATCGCGTCCACCCCAAATCCGATCAACGTGGCAAAATGGTGGGTTTCACGCACGTCGCCTGCTTCGACCAGCAGTGAAGTCAGGGTCCGGAGACCTTTTCCGATCAAATGATGGTGAATTGCTCCCGCAGCCAGCAGGGTTGGGATTGGAGCCAGCGTTGAGTCTGCGTTGCGGTCACTCAATATCAGGATATCGCACTGGTTCCGGACCAAATCCTCTGCCACTGCACATACGTGCCCTAGAGCAGCCTGGAGCCGACCTTTTTGCTGATCCGCCCTGAAAACCAGATCGATGACGCCCACCTTGTGATCGGCGTGGTTAATATATTTTATTTTATTGAACTCATCGTTAGTCAACACCGGTGATTCCAGACGGATAAATTGGGCCAGGTCTTCAGTGGGCTTGAGCACGTTGCCACTCTGCCCCAACTTGGTCTTGAGCGACATCACAGATCGTTCCCGTATGGAATCGATCGGAGGGTTGGTTACCTGAGCGAACAATTGCTTGAAATAATTGGAAATGTGCTGAGCGCGACTTGACAATACAGCCACCGGCACATCCGAACCCATGGAACCCACGGGATCCTTTTTTCCCTCGATCATTGGTTGGAGCAAAAACCGGACATCTTCCCTGGTCAGCCCGTGAAGTTTTTGTTTTCTCAGCAGCGTGCGTTCGTCCAGTTCGATATACCCGGGAACGTGCAGAGGGAGATCATCGAGATTGATGCTGTGGTCATCCAACCAGTCCCTGTAAGGTAATCTTTTGCATATGATACTTTTGAGTTCATCATCCCCGATGAGTTTTCGGTCGGCGGGGCGGTGGCTGGGTTGCTGTTCGCCCTGCTCGGAGGCGCCCTGGCACCGCTCGATGCACTGATTGGTGCAATCCTTGGCCTGGGTTTGCTCTGGATCATCGCCTGGGCCGCCGAGAAGTTGATGGGTCAGGAGGCAATGGGCGGTGGCGATATCAAGATGATGGCCATGGTCGGCGCCTTCCTGGGTTGGTCCGGGGTACTGTTGACACTCTTCCTTGGTGCGCTGCTCGGCACCCTGATCTTCCTGCCGGTCAAACTCGCCGGACGCGAACCGAAGGTGCCGTTCGGAATCTTTCTGGCCATCGGTGCGCTGGCGTGCTGGCTGACCGGGGATCAGTTGCTGACCTGGTATCAAACGACAATGCTGGGGGTTGCTCCATGAGACTGACGATTGCCCTGGGGGTCTTGCTACTGATCGGCGCGTGCCGCGGGTACTGAGACGTTCCCTATAGCTATACATAATCTATA
>CALEIL010000116.1 GCA_937876435.1 uncultured Bacteroidota bacterium | reverse complement strand
GTGCAGGCTGCCGACTGATCCCCAGTCTGTGAGAGAGGGCGGTTGAGATGCTTGACGATCTGGTTTTCGCCTTGCACAGTGACAATTTCTGCATCAGCATACGCTTCATCAAATGATTTATCCAGAGAAAATCGGGTGATCAATTCCAAACTAAGATCTGCAGGACTGAATTTAACTGAGATATTTTGCCAGCCCTGCTTCACTTCCGAAGGAAATTCTCTCAGATGGTATTCCATTTCCTGAAATACCCGGATTAATTTTTCAAAATTTTCATCCGTAGTATCGATCCAGAAATCAACATCCGCGGAATGTCTTTGATAACCATGAAAATTGACCGCTCCCCCTCCCACCAAGATCATCCGAACTTTAAATTTCGTAGCCAATCGGACAAATTTCAGGACTTCCTCATTCCATCTATCCATATTGCGATCAATTATAATTTCATAATTATATCTGTCGGCTTGTATTTGATTTCGGTGGGGTAATACAGTGGAGGATGGCATGAGTCGTACATAGGTAAGGACACGATCTACCTCCTCCATTTCCAGGAATTCTGCCTCTCGAGCTGCATTGCTTTCTTCTTTGCTTCGAAAAAAAATTTCCATATAAAACCAATTTACAACTTACAGACCAAACACATTTGGTTTCATTCGGTTTTTTTCCAACAATTGGGATTAATGTCAGAAGGTATCAATATCCCACAGCTGACCTCACTGTGACCTCACCGTAACCCCACCAGATAAGCCACCATATCCGCCACATCCTGCTCCGACAAACCCATGGCCGTCGGTTCGGGCATGATGCTGGTCTACTCTTTTTGAATCATCTCCTCTCCTACACCCATGCGATTAACCTCATGCCAGTCCTTACTGCAGCTTTCTTTTGTAACTGAAATACGGTAGAAACTTGAAAACACTGATCATATCCATAGCATTTCTTACCCTGGTAATTTTGGATTTGCCTTGACCATCCTTTTCCCAATGCTGCTCATTTGTATTCTCGATGTAAAGCGGATTATTCCGACCGTAAATATTGTATATTCCGAATGAAAATTCAGATGTCTTACTTTCGCTTTTCCGGACGGAACGTGTCACTCCAAGGTTCATCTGATGAAAAGCCGGAAGAATCCAATTGTTCTTTTCGGTATAGTACAAAGAACGGTATGTTCCGGCTACAGGAACTGTAAAACGATGCCCAGTTTGATATTGCCACGACCCTGATAATTCCCAATCTTCCTTTATTAAATAATTGAGGAATATCTCCACGTCATGTCGTCGGTCATATGTACTGTAAAACCATCTATTATTATTCAAATTTTCAAATTTTCGTTGGGACCAGGATAAAGTGTATCCTAACCACCCGGTCAGGCGGCCCTCTTTCTTGCGAAAATACCATTCCAAGCCCCGGGCTTTTCCAATTCCATCATGCTCCACCAGTGCGGACCAGTCCTTATCCAATAGCAACAAAAATTCAGTTCCTTCCTGAAAATTGATCAGATGCTCCATGAATTTCCTATAAACTTCGACGGAGAAATCATACGCTCCTGAGGATAGCGAAGTACTATATCCTACAGACCATTGATGTGCAGTCTGTGGTTGAACGTCTCCAGTAGCAGGCACCCAAAAATCCGAAGGTGCCCCGAAGGTGTAGTGAGTCAATTGATGCAGAAACTGAGATGTTTCAGAGTACGACGCTTTCATTATATGATTAGGCGTCACGCTCACAGATATATTCATCCGGGGTTCAAAAAACCATTTATTCATATTACTTCCCAAAAGATATCCGGATGCCCGCATACCCATTCCCAGATCAAGCCAATTCAAGGGTTCATAAACTCCTTCAACAAAGTAGGAATGCTGCCAGAAAGGTCGAATATCAGATCGATTGGAGATGGATTTTCCCCTTTCCAATTCGTTGATCAAAAAAGTAATTTGGTTAGGTCGAATTAAGTACCTCTGTAATTGAACCCCAAGATGAAATTTCAATGTGCCAGAAACCAACCAGTCATTTTGATTGGTAAAGCCCAATTCCCCGACCGAGGAACGATCCCTAAGCCTGCGATGTGTAGTCCTTGTACCATTATCGAACAGCTGAGTTCCTGTGAATTTTACGATATTGTTGTACCGCGCCTGGTATAACTGAAACCTGGAATACAATGTTGGATGCC
>CALEIL010000115.1 GCA_937876435.1 uncultured Bacteroidota bacterium | reverse complement strand
TCAAAAAATATTTTAAAAAACATTGATAGCTACTTAAATTTCCGCACACTAGGTATCGAACGATTGACCAACGGTTCATTCCCTAAAAATAATGTTAAATTAGATCAACTGCTGCTTTCACAATGTCAACGCTTCATTCAGCCATACGAGCCTCTACAGTAACAACTTCAGGGTGTATCAGTTTTTACCCGGCCAGAAAATATAAAATATGAGTACATTTGATCTATCGAGTTTAAGAATAAAATTCAATACATGCGTATCATTGGAGTAGATCCTGGAAGCACCATCACCGGCTATGCAGTCATCGAATGCAAGGGAGATCACATTTCCGTGTTGACCATGGGGATTATCAAATTGACCAAATTTGACAATCATCAGGAAAAACTGCGGGAGATTTTTTTCCGGGTTCAGGACGTCATCGAAAGGTTTGGTCCCACGATTATGGCCATTGAAGCTCCTTTTTATGGCAAAAATCCTCAATCCATGCTCAAACTCGGAAGAGCGCAGGGCGTAGCCATCGCAGCAGCTTCCGCGATGGATCTGGATGTGGAAGAATTTTCACCCAAACGGATCAAACAATCCATTACGGGAAATGGCAATGCCTCCAAAGAAAAGGTAGCAGGCATGTTACAGATTATTCTGGGAGCTGTCCTGGATACCACCACCCTGGACGCCACTGATGCGCTGGCTGTAGCGGTATGTCTGAACTACGGCCGTAAGAACAATCTTCAATCCAATAAAGGAGGAAACTGGAACGATTTCATCAAATCCAATCCGGGTCGTGTCATTTCCTAATTATTTGCAATTATCGTTTTTTAAAAAGAATTTAAAGTAGTAAATTTGCGTACTCTTTTGGAGAGGATGCGGTCCCATAGCTCAGTTGGTTAGAGCAACCGGCTCATAACCGGTAGGTCCAAGGTTCAAGTCCTTGTGGGACCACAAAATCAATAATACATACCCCTGTATATCAATTAATTGCGGGGGTTTTTTGTTTCCAGCCTCAATACTTTTGGCGGATTCTTTTTCGCCATTTCCATCGAAAGCCTTACCACTCCCAAAAACTAAGAGACTTCTGGAAAAATGACGGTCGCCATATTTAACGTAAAGTTATCCCAATGCCAGTTGGCCATATTGTACTTGATTCCGTATTCGATGACTAAATACCAGGTCATATACGAATAAGCATACAAAGTCTGATGTCCAATCGCGTTGCAAAATCTTTGTTGTGAATTGTCGGAAGCAGGAGCTTCGTAAACCACCTCATTTTTCATGTACATGGTCGACTTAGCAAGATCGGGGAAGTTTTCGATATCGGCCACCCAGTCAGAAAAAATACTTTTCCAGTCCCGGTATACCTTGGTATATACATACCGCCAGTCACAATAAGCTGAGTTGGATTGATTCAGCACGGTAAAGTCCTGAAAAGATTGGGAATATGAATCGCTCGAACTGTAGGAAGCGGATAAATTTACAGCCACGTTGGGATCTTGCGAAATTTGGCCTCCCCCTTCTGCGCCGATTGTCCAGCCTGTCGTATGGGTATAATTATTATCATTGTTTAATGTTTCGGGCGCGATCTTAATAATACGCCACCCGGACGGCAAGCTTATTTCGCTTTTATTGTCAGTATAGTGATCTCCCGGATACAACAACATTCTTCCATCAAAGGTACCATCCCCCCTATCCCCTTCGGTATTGATTGACAAACCATTGACGATACTGACGTAGGAATTCACACTGGTAATTTTAATAATTTTATTTTTTTTGGGTGATACGACAGCAGCTAATTCAACGTCGTAGGAGTAATACGCAGACGCGGAAGTTGGCTTACCGTTCAAATTACTGCTGTAGTTTTGGGCCTGGATCGTTATAGATCCCATTATGAGCGATGCATTGATCTGCTGAATATCTTCCTGAACTTTTAGGGATACGCCCCCTACCCAATCCACGGCATGCTGTATATCAATGGCTGGTTTGTCCTGCCCGGTTTCGGTTGTTGATTTTTCCTCTGATCGGGTCTCTTTCGTCTTTTTTTCTTTCGCTTCTTCGCTAGCTTCCATAGTTGCAGCATCATTTTCTCTGGCGGCGGGTATGAATGTGGGCTGTTCTTTGGTTCCGAGCATCAACATATGTTGTCTCCTGCCTTGTGCATCGCTCTTGATGATGCATACCTCAGAATCCGTGGCGAACAATGAGTTTTTGGGAAAATATTCTTCTTTCGCATTTTCAAGGAAAAGAATTGACAGACCGCGATCAATGATATCTTCAATGGATCTTTGGTCTTCTGTTGAAATCGAGTCGGAATAATTCACCAGGCAAACTTCAAGTTCAGAAGTCTGTGATGACTGTGAGGCCAGCGCAGTACTTTCTTCTAATTTTTGCAAAAAAGTTCTGGCCAGCTCAGATGGTTGACCAATTTTCGTGATTTTCATAAGGGTAGGTGTTTAAAAATTTAATATGTGGTTTCAACTCCGTATATAGTGTAAATTATGCAATCTGCAAGGCATCCAATTTCACCATATTATTTGGCGCTTCGGTTAAAAGGCGATCAAACATATAATATATTTTTTGATAAATACATAATTTATTGCGTTTTACAATATTAATTTTATCATATTGACCGTAAGTCTGAATTTATCGCATCCATTTCTGACATTTTATGAACTTTTCCAATGAAAAAGTTGGATTGAACAGGCACTTTTCAATCACCCTTCTAAATTTATTGTCTTGAGTTGAAATTTATATTGACTTTGCGTCAGTGAATTTTTCGACTGAGGGTCGAGGATGTGGACGCGTCAAATGAACAGGAAGTGGTATGTTAAGAATTTAATTCCCGCACCCTATGGATACTGAAATTTTTTTCTCATCTTAAGCGTCCCAAAAATCAGGTCGCCCCTCTTTTGGGAATCACAGAGCTTTAAAACGAATAAATATTTATAATACTCTTCTTCTATGAAACGCAGAAAATTTATCCGGCAGACTGCCACCGGGGCAGCAGCCATGACTATACTTCCACGCCACGTATTGGGTGGACCCGGTTTTATTTCACCCAATGACCAAATCAATGTGGGATATATCGGTGCGGGTAAGCAGGTGTATGGGTTGATGAGAAACATCAGTAAGTGCAAGGGGGTGGTGTCAGTAGCTGCCTGTGATGTGTTCAAACAAAAACTGGACAGACTGGTCGAAACCACGACTCAGAATAATAAAGAAAATAACGTCTCACACAAGGTTGATGGGTATCATTATTACCGGGAAATGCTGGAAAGAGATGATATCGATGCCGTAGTGGTAGCCACTCCAGACCACTGGCATGCCCAGATGGTGGTAGACGCTGCTAAAGCAGGAAAAGACATCTATTGTGAGAAACCAATGGCCCTAACCGTGGCAGAAGGCCGGGCCATGGTCCAGGCCACCCGGAAGTACGATCGCGTTTTTCAGACGGGAAATATGCAACGATCCTGGAGGGATTTCCGCCACGCTGTCGAACTGGTTCGCAATGGCTACATCGGTGAAATAACAGAAGTCAATGTCAGCGTCGGGGAGCCCGTCAGACAATGTGCCCTTCCAGCCCAGGAAACGCCTGAAGGCCTGGATTGGAACGAATGGATCGGACCTTCCCTGTACCGGCCATACCATGAAGAACTGGCGCCGACCAGCATCGATGGTCCGTGGGCCTGGTGGCGCGGGTATCGGGATTATGGCGGGGGACTGGTGACCGACTGGGGAGCACATATGTTTGATATTGTCCAGTGGGCCCTCGACAAAGACGAATCCGGGCCAGTGCGATTTATCCCACCTTCCCAACCCGCTCAAACCCATGGTCTGACCATGATATATGACAACGATGTCCGGGTAAACCACAAGTTGTGGGGTGGGGAAAAAGACGGCAATGCGGTGCAATTCATCGGTACGGAAGGCAGAATCGAGGTCAGTCGAAGCTTTCTAAGAACTTATCCGGATGAAAGTCTTGCCAAAAGTGAATTGAAATCCGGTGATGAACGCGTCTATTTTAGCGATAACCATTATCAGGACTGGATCGATGCGATCCGCAAAAGGACTAGACCCATTTCGGATGTGGAAACCGGTCACCGGACCGCATCGGTCTGCAATGTGACCAATATCGCGTACGAATTGCAACGGCCTCTTCTGTGGGATCCGGTGAAGGAAACCTTTACGGGTGACGACTTCGCCAATACCCTGGTAGGACGAGGCTATCGAGGTCAATGGGATTACAGGGATTTTTAATAATCATTTCACCCACTCCGGGAATTTTTCTTCGAATTTTTCCACCTTGGGCCGGCTAACCCTTTGTATATAAGGATTTCCCGGGTTTTGCGGGTAATAATTCTGGTGGTATTCTTCGGCGATATAAAAGACTTCAAATGGTTTGATTTCCGTCGCAACAGGCTCGTCGAATTGCCCGGAATTATTCAATTCAGCGATGTAATCCCGGATCATTTGGTGTTCGTCCGGTGTCCGATAGAAAGCTATCGACCGGTATTGCGTGCCGATATCCGGCCCCTGTCTGTTGACCTGAGTAGGATCGTGCGCTGCTAAAAAGAATATCTGAAGCAACTGCCCGAATGAAATCGAATCCGGATCGTAATAAATCTGTACAGCTTCGGCGTGCCCTGTCTGACCGGTATTGCTTTCCTCATAGGTCGGATTTTTGGTGTGTCCCCCGGCATATCCCGAAATGGCCCGGCTCACCCCTTTCGTCCTTTCAAAGACCTCCTCCACACACCAGAAGCAGCCTCCCGCTACGGTCAAAATCTCCTCCCCCGGCGAAGGTTCCAAATCCAGTGAAGCACTCCGGGATTTTACCTCGTTTCCGTTTCGATTTTCCGAATTCTGACAATTCACCGCCATTGAAATCAGAGAAGCCCAGATCCAAATAAATACAATTTTCATAATTACTACGTGTTTTTGTTGTTTTCTCAATCCAGGATTCCCATTCCGGTGGAAAAAGGAAACGAATACTCTAAACAATGCTAATATACAAAACTGCACAAACGAAAAAGATTGTTTAAATCAAAATACCAATAAAACATTCCATGAAATTAGATAAGCTATAGTTTTATCCTTACATTAGGCGCGAGAAACCCACCCGGAAGGAGAGATTCGAATTTGTAGCGGGTATTTCCAACAATTTTGACCATGTTAATTTTAAGTAAGTATAATTTCAAGGAGCCTTGGATTCATTTCTAAGGCTCTTTTTTACGGATAAACTCCCAGGTTGTCAAATATTTAGCCAGACGGTATTTGTCTTCGTCATAGTCTTCCAGAAATTTTTCTTTTTTAACCGCCAGATCTTTGTCCATCAATAAACCGATAGGTTGTAATAATTCGATGTGATCAAATAAAATTTTGATAATGGCGATGACCGGCAGGACTATGACCAATCCCGACACGCCCCACATCAATCCTCCGGCTACCATCGCCACGATTGAAATAAATGGATTGAGCTGCATGGTTCCACCTACTATTTTGGGTGTGATGATATTTCCTTCCAGTTGCTGGACGATTTGATACATAATCACCACTCCCACGGGTGCCCACAATGAATCTTCGGTGGCAAAGGCATAAATAAAGGGAAAGGTTCCGCCCAGCGTTGTACCGATGTACGGAATAATGGTCAGAATGGCGGCCATGGTACCCCACAAAATGGGAAATCCAATACCCAATATCCAAAGCCCCAGACTGTTGAGTATAGCCAGTATGAGCATCACCAGGAGACGACCCAAAAAATATTGCTGGCTGACTTTGCTGATCGATGTGAGAACTTCAAAAATATCCTCCCTGTTTTGCTTAGGAAACTGACTGATAATAAAGTTCCGGAATGCATCCTTGTACAACAGGATAAAAAACATGTATACGATACAAATCAGGCTCTGAATCAAAAAAGTGGAGGAGGACGCCAGTCCAGTGGAGAAATACGTGGATGGAAGATCTACCAGCAGAGCCACCTGGGAATCGATCCAATCCCGGACTACCTCCGTGTCCAGGTCAAATTTATCCGCTATAAAATAATTGATCTTATTGATGCCATTGCTCATAGATTGGCGGATCTCGGACAATTCCGAAAAAACCGCATAGATCTGGACCGAAAAAAAATACATGACACCGCCTACAGCCCCTATAATGATTAAAAAGGATAGTACAATAGAAAGCCAGTCCACTCTGGTCAATCTGTAAAACAAGTTGTACATCGGAAGGATGAGGATAGACAGAAAGATGGCAAACACCAGTGGAGCCAGGAAGGTATGACCTTTGATGATCAAAAAACCTACCAGTACAGTGGATATCAAGATATTGGTTATCTTATTCCAATTGAGTACGGATTTGCCCATAAATTGTATTTATGTGATTGTATTGGACCGACCACTAAAGTAACAAAACGATGCTGAAATATGTTATGTGACCTTCATTTTGACACATTATTAATTGGGGCTGTATCAGCACGTCACATCTTTGTGTCAACCCCCACTGGCAGGATCTTTAAGAAACCTGATAACTTATCACGTATGCTATAAAAACTAAGAGTAGTACGATCAACATCCAAAAGCGAGTATCATCCAATACCGAGTTGTTTTCTTCCGTCTTCATTCATTTTATCTTTGGTGTTGTACCTTCAAAAAGAATGCCATATAGTTAAAGTTTAATATGAAGGGGAGTTGGGGACTCGGGACTCGAGACTCGGGACTCGAGACTCGGGACTCGGGACTCGGGGTGAGGGACCAGGGGTGAGTTGTGTGGGTGTGAGTGAAGATATGGGTGAGGGTGTGGGGAATGAATAGTCTCCCAATCACACATTACTAATTCCGAATCCCTTGGAGATTATATCGTCACAGGGCTACATACGGATGGTTAACAGCTCATTAAACGTGAATCGCTCCGTTATTCCAGGCTGCCAGGGCAGCTTCTTTTACGGCTTCGGTAAAAGTCGGATGAGCGTGCGACATCCTTCCGATATCCTCCGCCGAGGCTCTAAATTCCATGGCCGCGACTCCTTCTGCGATAATATCAGCGGCCCGGGCACCTACCACATGGAAACCCAAAACTTCATCCGTGGTTTTGTCCGCCAGGATCTTGACCATTCCGTCCGGATCCATGCTGGCCCGGGCCCGACCCAACGCCTTAAAAGGGAATTTGCCGGTCTTGTATTCCTTCCCCTCCGCTTTTAACTGATCTTCTGTGTACCCTACGCCAGCTGCTTCGGGCCAGGTATATACTACTGAGGGAATAAGGTGGTACGGAATATGGGGTTTTTGCCCGGCTATAGTCTCCACCACAAAAACACCTTCATCGCTGGCTTTGTGCGCCAGCATAGCTCCTCCTACCACATCGCCTATTGCGTATATATTTTCTTCTCCTGTACGAAGATGCTCGTCAACCTTCACAAAACCCTTATCGTCCAAAGCGACATTGACCTTATCCAGACCCAGGTCCTGGGTATAAGGCCTTCGACCTATGGAAATCAGGGCGTAGTCATACTTTTCCTTGATCGCTTCTCCGCCTCCGCGGGGTTCAAACGATACAGATGCGCTCTTTTGGTTGGCTTTGACACCGGTCACCTGGTGTTTTAGAAAGAATTCGATTCCCTGCTTTTTAAGCGATCGCTGCAATTCTTTACTCACGTCCTTATCCATTCCCGGCACGAGACGATCCATATACTCCACTACTTTCACCTTCGTCCCCAACCTGTTGAAAACCGATCCGAGTTCCAGACCAATCACCCCGCCGCCAACCACTATCATAGTGGCGGGAACTTCCCTGAGTTCCAGAGCTTCCGTGGAGGTGATGACACGTTTTTTATCATAGTCAAACCCCGCAGGCACGGCAGGTTTGGAGCCAGTGGCGATGATGATCTTTTCAGCCTCGATGGTTTCTTTCATTCCCTCGTTGAGATCTATTTCTACATGATGCGCATCTACAAAGCGCCCGTGCCCGTACCTGACGTCGATCTTGTTTTTCCCCATTAAAAATGCCACTCCATCGCACGTCTGCGCTACCACCTGGTTTTTGCGATCGATCATCTGATCCATATTGACCCGCAGACCGTTCACTTCGATTCCGTGTTCCCCAAAATCGTGTTGGGCCTGATGATAATGCTCAGATGAATCCAGCAATGCCTTGGAAGGGATACATCCTACATTGAGGCAGGTACCACCGAGGGTATTGTACCGTTCGATGATGATGGTTTTCATTCCGAGTTGGGCTGCTCGGATCGCAGCTACGTACCCACCCGGTCCTGAACCAATAATGGCTAGATCATATCGCATGTTAATATGGTTTTTATAATTTGAAAATGCGTGATATCAATTTAATTTTTGGGTTTTGGGCCCCTTCTGTTCCGCGGTCCCTTATTCTTTTTCTTGTCTGGCCCCGAATTCCTGTTGTCTGACCTGGGATTGTTGGGCTTATTTCTGGGGCTCCTTCTTTTGTTCCCACGGGAGGACCTTCTTTGGGATTTCTCATCCGGCAATTCAATGACACCAGTCAAATCTTTTTCAAACTGATGTTCCTGCTCTTCGACCGCCACTTCCCTGAATTTTTGCTTTTCGACAAACTCCTCGGGAAATTCATTGCGGCTGTTGGCATCGTATATCTCAGCCACCGTGATCGGATCCAGGGTAATGATGTTGTAACGACCGGATTGCTCCTTGTAACCATAGTACATCTCCTTCTTGAAAATATCCGTTTTGATGAGCTCGGCCTTCCCCTGTTTAGTTCTCAGATACCGGGCATGCGTCGGATACTTTTTGAGGGATTCGATATACATATCCAATTCGTAATTGAGGCAGCATTTCAAACGCCCGCATTGCCCTGTCAGCTTGGATTGGTTCAAAGCCAGATTCTGGTATCGGGCGGCTGAAGTCGTCACCGAGGAGAAATTCGTCAGCCAGGTCGAGCAACAAAGTTCCCTTCCACAGGAACCGATGCCCCCCACGAGGGCTGATTCCTGACGCGATCCGATCTGCCTCATTTCCACTTTGATGTGAAATTCCCTGGCGTATTGCTTGATCAGCTCCCTGAAATCCACCCGTCCGTTGGCGATAAAGTAAAAAATGGCTTTTTTCATATCGGCCTGGTACTCCACATCCGATACTTTCATATCGAGATCCAGCGACCGGGCGATCGCGCGGGCTCTGACCATGGTTCGCTTCTCGAGTTCCCGGGCGTGAGTGAGACTTTCGATATCCCGTTCGTTGGCCGGACGTATGACACGATAAAATTTATTGTCGGGAGAAACCTTCTTTTTCTTCATCTGAAGCCGGACGAGTTCCCCCGATAAAGTGATCCGGCCTACGTTGTATCCTGTACCAGCATCTACGGTTACCATATCGCCGGTCTGCGCAGGCACCCGTTGCGGTTTGTGATAAAAATATTTGTGGTTTCCATTCTTAAAACTGACTTCTACCAGATCAAAACCATCATTGTCTTTGATGTCGTACGATGTCAGCCAGTCAAAAGTATTGAGTTTGTTGCATCCGTCGGTTCCACAGGTACCATTGCTCTGGCATCCCCTGGGTTTTCCATCTCCACTCCCGCATGATTCACATCCCATTATATATAGAGTATTTATATGTTGTCAAATAAACGTTTGTAGTCCAATACATTCTTCGCTGACAGAATTTTTACATTCGCGTTTTGCGTCAATGATCTACTGTATCGATCCAAATTTTGGACCAAATTTGTCAGATCACCGTATTGGATTAATTTTAACAGCCAGACAGCCGCCTTTTGTTCTGAAGGCAGCAATCTTTTTTTATAATTTTCCTGGAAAAATCCAGCCAGACCTTCCCGGATAAAATGCAATTGATACTGAAGAAAATAGCGATATTCCCTCTGGGACATATTCGATGCCTTCTCCGCCCATTGCATCATAAGTAATCCATTTTTGCTATATGCCGCCTTGAGCAAATCGAGCAGGGATTCCGAATACTTCTGTTCGCGGTCACTCAGGATAGATTTCAGTTCTACCATCTGTCCATCTGCCAGATATAGCGCTTCCCTGATCTCCTCATCTGTCCCCCAGCCCCGACCCTGCGCGTACACCTCCATCATGAGCTCGTCCGGTTTTTTCACATCGATCTGCTGTACTCTGGAAATGATGGTGGGCAACAACTCTTGCTTCTGGTGGGTCACCAGAATAAAATAAGTCTGATCCGTGGGTTCTTCCAGTATTTTGAGAAACCGGTTGCTTTCTTTGCCCAGAAATTCCACTCCCCACACAAAAAACACCTTGTTTCCCCCTTCGTATGGCTTGAGCCGGTAAGATTGCATCACAGCCTCGGTTTGCTTCCGGTTAATATTGGGGTTTTTACCGGCGTCCATGAAGACGGACCAGTCCTCATAGGTGAAAAAATCTCTATCTTCGGTGAATTCCCGCCATTTCCCGATAACATCACTGGAACCTTGTTTGGAATCAAAGGTGGGCAAGACCAGATTGACATCCGGGTGCATCCACTTCTGGATTCGTTTGCACTGCCGGCATTTCATACAAGGACCCTCAGGTTGTCGATCTTCGCACATCAGATAGCCGAGCATATAGTACGCCTCGAGCAACACATTCCCCCCTTCCAGACCGGAGAAAAGCGTAGCATGTGGAAGTCTGTTCGTGTCGATCATCTCCCGAATCTGAGACCGAGTCTCAGTATCTTTTATGGCTATTTCAGTGTTCAGATCAGACTGTTTGATAATTTACACATTGCTTAATAAAGGTAAAACATTTTTTCAAGCTATTTCTTACCTACTTACAAGTGCTACCTGTATTTTTGTCAAAAATAGGACTTTCAATGAGAATAGCCATTATCCGAAAAGGGCATTTCAACGCAGCGCACCGGCTCCATGTGCGAAGCTGGAGCGAAGAAAAAAACCTGGAGGTTTTTGGGAAATGTGCCAATTCGCATTTTCACGGCCACAACTATGAATTTGAGGTGAAAGTCACGGGCGAGATTGATGCGGTCACGGGTATGTTGATCAACCTCAAAGACCTGAAAGAAATCATCCGGGAACACATAGAAGATTATTTTGACCACCGCAATCTCAACGTGGAAATCGAAGAATTTGAACACATCCCGCCGACCACCGAAAACCTGTGTTACATCATCCATCAGCGACTCAGTCAGGTACTCGATGACAAATACGAAATCCATATTCGATTGTCC
>CALEIL010000114.1 GCA_937876435.1 uncultured Bacteroidota bacterium | reverse complement strand
TCCAGCTGTTGACCCTCAGGTCTACCGCTGCTCCTTCCAGCATGATGGATCCGTAACGCGGCCTATTCCCATTATAGAACCAATGTTCACCGCCTTTACCCTCCACGTAATCCTGCTTGTCCAGGTCCACACCGTCGTAGGCAGCCCAGTAGTCAATATAATCATCAAGTGCATCATTAAATCCAGTGGTCGTAAAGACCGGCAACCGACTACCCGGGCCATCATTGTTTTTTATCCATCCCGCTCTTTCCTTGATCCAATCATATGAATCGGGTCGTGGCTCGTCGATTAGATACAAAAAGTACTTTACATCCGGCGCATTTTTTGCAAACCAGTTGACCCATAGATCGGATTGGACCTGAACCACTTTCGCGCTGTGTCCCAGGACATTGGCACCATACATTCCGATCGGGAATAAATATTCTCCCACGCCTTGTCCGGGACCACGATACCCTTTTCGCTCCGTATAGGCTGTTCCTGTGAGGTAAGGAAGATAATCGGTTAACATTCCTTCATCAAAAAAGGCTCTGTTGGCACGAAATCCTCCCGTCATATCGACCCGGTGTCGCTTGGCTTCAAATTTGATCATTCGGTTCAGTTCGTTTTCATCCAACTGTGGAAAATACTTTTCATAGCTATCTCCATACATCCATACCACCGTAGCATTCTCCTCGGGCATATACGCATCCTGCAATTCAACGGCCAGCGGAATGGTTTCGATCAGTTCACCACCGTCATAAATTGAAACAGATCCCGTGTAGGTGCCTGGGGGAAACTTATCTCTATCCCTGGGCATATGGACATCCACCCAAAACCCCTGATTATATGGCGATTCGGCGTTCGGAAGTGGCAAAGGGAATCCGCCTTTGGAAGGTAGTAAATCTACCGGAATTAGTGCGTCCGGGATCCAACCGGTCATTTGCCGCGGTGCAGCCTTTTCAGAGCCATAAAGGTTGAGTCGGTTGGGTCACGTGTAGGTAATGCTGCGAAAAGATCTCCACCGTTCCGGAAGCACCGTACTGAAGGGAACTGCCCCCAATCACCGCTCCGGATCCTTTATGGATTGGATATTCGACCTCCAGGTATAAACCTTCAGCACCCTGGTTGCCAATTTCAGCTATCACCTGAAAAGCCAGGATTTCGTTGTACAAGCCTTTGAGACTAATCTGTTCGCCATCCCAGGTCAAATTCCCCAGCCTGGCTTGGTGATTCACGTCTTCCTTAAACACCTTTTCACCATCTCCCAGTGCCCATACTGCCTGTATTTGCGCGGGTAATGAGTGTACACCAATCCACCACCAGGTAATAACACATAAAATATTCTTGTAGATGTACATAATGACATTGCTTTTTTAATACCCTGGATTTTGAACGACTAGCGGATTGAGCCGGATATCGTTTTCTGGGATAGGAAACAGGTAATCCGATTCCGAGAAATTGTCGATCCATTCCGTATTTTTTTCACCCAGAATCCTTTTACGGACCAGATCAAACCATCTGTCGTATTCAAAACACAACTCGTAATTCCGTTCTTCAATGACGGCTTCATCAAACTCTTCAATGGTCAGCGCCTGGGTGAGTCGGGGATGATTGGGATTTTCGACATTACCATTGGCCCGGTCAATTACCCGGTTGATCGCATGAACAGCGCTCTGATCCGGACCTCCGTTTGCCTGGTTCTGGGCTTCGGCATAGATCAGCAGTACATCTGCAAAACGAATTATCGGAAAATTAATGACCGATCTGTACGATTCAAAATCCTCCGGATTGTCGTACAGGAACTTTTTAACCCCGGCGGTTTGGGAACCCGGCCATTGGGTATAATGTACCCCTTCGTGTTCGACCATCAAGTAGGCGTGCTTGCGGGGATGGTCCGGATACTGTTGTTCCCAGGTCGGAGATACGCCATAATCCCCCCATCCATCTATAATTTCGGGTGCCCAAATCTGCGGGTCGGTCGAAATATCCTCATAATTGGAATTGAAGCTCCAGATCATTTCAGGGCCGTATTTCGTTCCTTTACTAAAGACCTGGTTCACATCCTCCACGAGGTCGTGCCGTCCACCTTTTATCACCTCATCAGCCAATCTTGCAGCATCTGCAAAGTACTGCGGTGCATTAAGTGGATGAGTGGCCATTGTGAGGTATGCTTTCGCAAGCAGAGCCCTGGCAGCATCTCGTGTTGGCCGACCCCGCTGTGATTCCGGCCAACTTTCTGGTAATTTGTTGATGGCTTCCTGAAAGTCCATGATAATCAATCCATAGGTTTCTTCCACCGACGCTCTTGTAATTTCCACTGAAATCGGGTCTTCAATCTCTTCGGTGATCAAGGGCAAACCTCCAAACATCCTCACCAGTTGGAAATAATTGTACCCCCGCAGGAATTTTGCCTGTCCCTCCAGCAATTGAACTTCTTCTGCAGAGGCCCCTTCCGGATTCCCTTCATTCAGGGCCCGGATCACATTATTCAGATTGAGAATCGCTCGGTAGTGCGCATTCCAAAGTCCTCTGCCGTGATTCGCTCCAATGACCAGATTACCTCCTTCGAGTTGGTCATCGTGTGCAAAGGTGGATACCGCATAACCGTAGCCACTCCAATATCCCCATAGTTGATCCATCGCTGCTGCAAAACCGGATTCTATCTGTGCCGTGGTCTTGTAAAAGTTTACCGGAGAAGTAAAACTTTTCGGTTCTTCTTCCAGACTGGTACAGGACATCCCATACAACAGAAAATAGGTACTTAGTACGATTGATATTAATTTAAATGGTTTCATTCCTTCTGATTTCAACATTAAAAAGTAATACTTGCTCCCAGCGTATAAGTTTTGGCTACCGGATAATTACTAAAGTCCACTCCAATAGTGGCATCATTTCCATTAAAGGAGCTCACTTCGGGATCATAGCCCGAATACCCGGTAAAAGTGATCAGGTTCGTTCCACTGACAAAAATCCGGATGCCGCTTGCCTTTATACGAGACAAAACCTGTGGCGACAATCGATATGAGATCGTAAAATTTTTCAACCGCAGGTACGATGCATCTTCCACCCATCTACTCATTCGTTGATCCCCACCAATATTGACAGTACTGCTCAGTCCCGCATTCTGGCGTGTCAGATCATCGATAAATGCGGGAATATCCGTATCCTGGTTATCCGCGGTCCATCGGTCGAGTAATCTGATACTGGTTCCTTCTCCGGGTCTCTCGAGGCGAATTCGGGTTTGATTGAAAACATCGTTCCCCTGGGTACCCTGCCACAGCATCGATATGTCGAGATTCCCATAGGTTAAGTTATTATTCCAGCCGAAAACCCAGTCAGGTAAGGCATTGCCGATGACCTTAAGATCGTGCTCATCGATGACATAATTATTGTCTACATCGGTGTACTTCGGATCTCCTGGCAATTGACCGTACTTGGCAGCTTCGTCACTTTCCGTACTATTCCAGGTCCCCTCATAGCCATAGCCATACATCTGGCCAAACGGTTCGCCTTTTACGAGAAACATAAAATCCTCGTTCAGGCTGTAGCCCCCTTTGGTCGTGCGGTATGAAATTCTGTCTTCATCACCCAGTTCCAGTACCTTGTTTTCGTTAAATGAAACATTGAGAGAGGATGACCAGGAAAAATTTCCTCGACCAACCGTGATACCCACGGAGGTTTCCAGCCCGCTGTTTTGGGTGGAACCCACGTTGGCAATGATCGTGGACAAGCCGGTATATCCCGGCAATGATTTTGAAAGGAGCAAATTTTCGGTCACTTTTGTGTAGTAATCGATCGTCGCGGTTATCCGGCCTCTCCAAAAACCAAAATCAGCTCCAAAATTGGTTTGGGTAGTACTTTCCCACTTAAGATTGGGATTGGCTGCTGATGCTACATAAAATCCCAGATCCGTCGCTTCCTGACCGTTGTATGGATAGTTGGAGCCGGATAGGATTCTGGCCAAGGTTTGATAGGGCGTTATCGCTTGATTTCCCGTGATTCCCCAGCTTACCCTTAGCTTGAGGTCTGAGAAAAGATTGAGGTTTTGGATAAATTTTTCTTCCCCCAGCCGCCAGGCTGCAGAAGCGGAAGGGAAATAACCCCACTTATTGTTTTTGCCAAAAACAGAAGAGCCATCCGCTCTGAAACTAGCCGTAAATAAGTATTTTTCATCAAACCCATAATTGACCCGTCCCAAAAAAGAATTGATCGTGCGGTCGAAATTATCCGATGAGTTCATGGTAATACCAGCACCGGCCAGATCATAAATTGCTGTCTGATCTACAAGAAAATCGGAAGCCGTCAGTGAAGAATACACAGATTTCGAGATCTGTTGTTCAGCGATAGCGGTTGCGGTAATCTGATGGGGACCCAATTGATTGTTATAGGTCAGTATGTTGGAATTCTGGTACTTTGTAAACCTTTCTTCAAACACGTGACCGAGTCCGTTCCCCTGCCTGCCATCATACGTCAACAGGTTGTAATAATCCCGGTTATTGTGATGGTTAATAATGGCACCACCGGTAATTTTCAAACTAAAGTTCCTCAGGAAGCTTATTTGCACAAATCCGTTTGCGTTATTTCTGCCTGTATTGTTGTCGATTAACGGTTCTTTTGCGCTAGCAAGTGGATTCCAGGTATCGTATGCTCCGTAGCCAGTGCCATGTGTGGTGTAATGACCTGTTTCATCATGGACGTTTTCCGTCGCACCCCAACGAGGAGCCACGTTAACCGGATTTCCCAAAAAACTGGCCACAGAATTGCCAAATGGCGGTGAGTTTCCGGACTCTTTGGTGCCATACCAATTTATCCCGAAATCGATCCAATCGTTCACCTTTGCCGAAAAATTGGCCCGAATAGAAAACCGCTCATACGATGAATTTTCCAATATGCCCTGATGATCCAGGAAAGCACCGGAAACCATATAACTTATATCTTCCGTACCCCCACTGACAGATAGCTGATGGTTGACCATCGGAGCGGTCCGGTAGATGACATCCTGCCAGTCTGTACCGCCGTTTTGCTCAAAGTTATTGATTTGTTCATCTGAAAAAATCTTTTGCGGTGTGGCTCCCGATCCGTTTTGTGTGAGTATAAAATCGTTTATACTTTGGGCAAACTCAGCCGCATCCATGACTCCCAGTTTTCTGTTTAATTGCTGCAGACTGTAATTTAGATCATAGCCTATTTTGGGCTTTCCCCTTTTACCATTCTTGGTCGTAATGAGGACCACACCATTTGCTCCCTGGCTGCCGTAAATAGCTGTGGCAGAAGCATCCTTCAACACTTCGATGGATTCTATATCATTTGGGTTAAGAAAACCGATACCACCTGATATGGGAAATCCATCCACAACATAAAGTGGAGAATTAGAAAAGTTGATAGAACCAGTTCCCCTTATTTTTATATCTAATGGTCTTCCAGGAGCGCCACTGTTTTGTTGGACTTGAACACCAGAAGTTTTACCCAATAAAGCTCCATCAATTCGACCTACTGATAAATCGTTATTTAGATCTCCAGATTTAATTTTTGAAATTGCTCCTGTTACTAAAGAGCTTTTCTGTGTCCCATACCCTACAACCACAACCTCATCCAGAGCTTGTGCATCTTCCTGAAGTGTCACTTGTAAAGGTGCACCTTCGGCTGATCGTTCCACCGTTACCATTCCTAGGTAACTAAATACAAGCGTCGCTTGACTGGAAGAGACTTCCAACGAAAAGTTTCCGTCAAAATCCGTCTGTGTTCCATTAGAAGTTCCTTTTTCTAAGACATTCACACCTGGAAGCGGTAAACCGTCAGGATCAGCAACTGACCCAGTCACTACCACCTCACCTTGCTGATAATATGCAAGTGTTACCTCCACGTGGAGAAAAATCAAAAGAAACATTAAAATGAAAGGCCGGTAGGACAAAGTCCTTGTTCCACCAAGCTGGCGCTGCTTTTCAGGTAATGTTGATACCATAAACATTCTTTGTTTCATGCAACTTATTTTTACTCAGTTAACCCCTATTTAAGGAGCTCCTAAACTACTTAAACGATTTAGTAAAACAAAACACCCTATCATTATTTT